>JAGODU010000186.1 GCA_017998095.1 Prolixibacteraceae bacterium
AGGAGGAAGCTGCCAATAATAATAACCCTGGCCTTTAGGCCGGGGTAAGCATGAACGCCTGACAACATGGGCTTTAGCCCTAACAGACGAAGTTTACTCCCTGTCATATTCACATTGTTCCTAAATTATTTGGGTCGGGAATACCAATGACAGCTACTCGAAGTTCATATTAACCTGCTATTCAACAGATTGCTTCGTCGTTCCTCCTCGCAATGACGATAAATTCAACGTGCGAAGCACCAACGAAATGCTCAGCATTTCCAACAGAGCGAAGCGATAACGACGGCTTGCCGTCTAACATCGCGCAGCGACAACGTGCGAAGCACCAACAGAGCGCAGCGATAACGAACGAAGTCCTAAAAATACCCTTCCATCTTTTTTTGTTCCATACTGCCATCCTGATCAAAATCTATGACCCTGGTAGTTCTTTCCGAAACTCTTACTATCATCATCTCTTCAATGATTTTATCGATAGTATCGGCCTCCGATTCAATGGCTCCTGTTAGTGGATAGCAGCCCAGAGTTCTGAAGCGTACCATTTTCATTTCAGCCTTGTTGCGCAATTCTTTTGGCATACGGTCGTCGTCGGCAAGAATCAATGCTCCGTCGATATTAACAACAGGACGTTCTTTGGCAAAATATAGTGGCACGATCGGTATGTTTTCCTGTTTTATATATTGCCATACATCGAGTTCTGTCCAGTTGGATATAGGAAACACCCTGATTGATTCTCCTTTATGAATCATAGTATTGTAAATATCCCATAGTTCGGGACGTTGATTTTTGGGGTCCCATTGATGAAAACTGTCCCGGAAAGAAAAAATCCTTTCTTTGGCTCGCGACTTTTCTTCATCACGCCTTGCTCCTCCAAAGGCTGCATCAAATTTATACTTATCGAGAGCTTGCAGTAATGCCCGGGTTTTCATAACGTCGGTATGCACTTTACTCCCATGGACAAAGGGGTTAATACCCTGTCTGACACCTTCTTCATTGAAATGAACAATCAAATCCCAATTGTTTTGCCGGGTATATGAATCGCGAAATTCAATCATCTCTTTGAATTTCCATTGAGAGTCGATATGCATGAGAGGAAATGGAACCTTGCCGGGGTAGAAAGCCTTTTCAGCAAGACGAGCCATGACTGAAGAGTCTTTCCCAATGGAATAAAGCATGACGGGATTCTGAAAGCCGGCAGCTACCTCACGCATTATATGTATTGATTCCGATTCAAGTTCCTGAAGATGAGAAAGCATAGTTCAGTATTTTTTATTTAAGTAATCCAAGATTGTATTTACACATTCATCGACATTCATTTTTGTTGTATTCACTGTTATGTCCGGATTAACAGGCTCTTCAAAAGGGGCAGATATTCCTGTGAAATCGGGAATAAGACCTGCTCTTGCTTTGGCATACAATCCTTTAACATCACGCTCTTCACATATATCAAGGGGGGTATTGACAAATATTAAAGTAAAGTTTATGTCACCAATAATCTCCTTAGTCATACTACGAAGATTTTCAGTAGGGCTTACAAAAGAGCAAAGAACAATAAACCCTTTTCCAGCAAATAGTTTTGCAACTTCAGAAGCCCGACGCAGGTTTTCCATACGGTCGGCTTCACTGAATCCCAAATCTTTATTGAGTCCCTTTCTTAAATCATCACCATCAAGCAAAAGAACTTTATAACCCTCTTCGATCAGCCTTTTTTCAAGAGCAGATGCAATGGTTGTTTTCCCCGAACCTGAAAGCCCTGTAAACCAAAGAACAGTATTTGTATTTAATTGGAATTTATCGCTTGAGGTTAATGTATTATTTTGATTCATTGAAAAGTCAGGTTTATGAATTTTGATTTATATAACAAAAGTATAAAAATCCGAAGGATATTACAATCGGTGTTAGGACTTCGTCCGTTGGTGCTGCGCACGTTAAGACTTCGTCCGTTATCGCTGCGCTCTGTTAGAAAGCTTCGCTTTCGTTAGAGCTGCGCTCGTTGAAATATACCGTCATTGCGAGTGTAACAAAGCAATCTGTTGTTCTAAGGGACAGATTGCCGCGCTACGCTCGCAATGACGTAACCAGCAGCAACACATCTGCTTAACAGAGCGAAGCGACAACGTGCGCAGCACTAACGAAAGCGAAGCTTTCTAACGAACGAAGTCCCAACAGCAACTCAGCTGCCAACCACCCTCCTCCTGAAGAAACTGTAAGGCCTGTACAGATAATACACTATCTTATATTTCGAGTCGATATTGTTTAAATCGCCGGCATGAAATATTGAAGTTATAAACTTCTTCTTTACTGATATCAATCCGGGAAACATAAGCCACTGATAAATGTAATTCTCAATGATGTTACTTGTCTTGCCGATTTCCCTGTTTTCGTTTTCTATCGTCTTTATTGGTATTGAAATAAAAGAAGAAGGAACCCGGCATTTATAATTAAAAGGCAAGGTGTAATTGAAATATTTTTCAAGCAGAATATTCGTTTGCCTGACTATCCTTTCTGCTTTAAACTCTCTTACCAAACCGGAGAACTTCTCTTTATCTATATCTGAAACAGGATAATCTCTTATATCGAGCAACCACTTGAAATTAGACCAGGCATGCTTTGATCCGTGTATCAGCAGATTAACCAGCTCAAACTCCTTGTTCAAAACAAGCAGCTTCCTGCCTGCATAGTTTATCTCGGTCAGGTTTTCATTCAACAATTCCTTAAATCTCTTTTCTGAAACAGGAATACATTGATTCAATGCCCAATGCAATTCTACATGTAATTTCTTACCCTGACTGTCAAATGCAATATGATTGCTCGATTCTATTATCAATTCCTGCTGAATCTTCTTTTCCGGCCAGCAAAACTCTTCACTGAATGTGTAACCGCTACCAAGCAACACTTCAACTGCCCTGCCAATTATTTTGCTATCAACATAAATATCGGCATCAACCGATTTTCTGATTGAAGCATCTCCATAAATACGATATGAAAGCATTGCCCCCTTGTAGCATACAAAAAAAACCTCATTGCTTATAAGAAGATCGGCCAGGGATATGAAATACTTTACCCTTTCCAGCTGCCTCATCTTCTCCGCCAGATACCTGCTGCCGCTGTTTTCATTTAAAAGTCGGTCGATCTGCTGATGACTAAGCTGATGCCTGCTATGCAATATTTTACGATTGAATATCATGCAAATATTTCTTCTTCAATTCAATATACTTCAAATATTGACTCACCTTCCCAATGCTTTTTCTTCCCTTGTCAAAATCAACTACAGGGGTTTCTGATATTTTCTTAATAATGTCAAACTTAACAAATGGAATGTGCTCTCTCTCAGTAAGATTATTGAACTTTTCTTTTATCAGGCGAATACCATCAAGCCTGTTTTGTTGTGAATATGCAATACGCAAGGCTTCTCCCTTATCACGTCGCACCCGCACTTTTTCGGTCATGATACCCTTCAGTGCTTCGCGATACAGGTTTCTTGATTTCATATTCCTGTAGGTGTATTCAACCGGAACACTAAACCAAAACTCAAGCAAATCCTTATCAAGCAAAGGATATTTATATTCAAATCCATACCTTTCTGCATTTATAGCCCACGAATCTATCCTTTCCACAAGATGATAATTTTCAAGCAGGTTAAGCATGAACCCGGTACGATTGCCATAACCAAAAACATTCATCCTGTTGTGAAAGAATATCTTCCGCCAGTGCTTTAATACAAAACCCGGTTTCAATAATTTAAGTTTCGACCAATCGGTATATGATGCTTTGTATGTTTTTACCAGACCAAAGGGAACAAGCAAGGGACCAACATCTTTTAACAAACGCCCAAGTGTTGATTTTAAACTGATAATCTTAATGTACCTCAGGATAGTCAGCCACTTAAAACTAAAGAAAAGATGATTGTATGTACCTCTCGTGCTTAGTGTTACAAACTCATCCCCACCCCAGCCGCTGAAAAGAATCTTTACCCTGTCGCCCCCAGCATCTTTCATCGTTGGGAGCTCTATCTGCTGCGTCTTAAATTCAAGTGTATTTAAGCCTGTAATTGGATGATCCGGATCTTCCTTTTGATATTTTACCTCCACACCTTTATCTTCGCAAAAAGCCTCTATAAATTCCCTTTCATCAATCCCGTCAAATTCTCCGTTAAAATTGTCGGGAGTCCATGAATATCCAATAAGCTCCGACTTATCTTTTACATTGTCGGCCAGGATACATGCCACTCCTGTTGAGTCGATGCCTCCACTTACATGAACACCGGTCTTCACCGGCTCCATTCTTGAAATAGTAGCTTCAACAAGAAGCTCTCGCAATCGGGCAATAGCTCCTTCATAGGTAAGACTCTTGTCCTGTTTGATATTTTCAGGCTTCCAGTATTTTATAGCTTTCTTTTTTTCAGAAGAAAAAGAAACAACATATCCGGGAGTTACATTTAAAATGCCTTCAAAATAAGTAGTTTCATATTTTCCTTTGAACCTGAAAAAGTCGTTGATAAACCTTTCTTCTGATATTGATGATTTAAAAATTCCCGATTTCATTAGGCCAAACTCATGTGAAGCAAATATCACCTTAGAGCCTGTTTTGCAGTAAACCAAAGGTCTGCCCCCGATATGATCACGAAGAAGATGAAGCTCGTTATTCCTGCGTTCGTAAATAACCACAGCAAAATCGCCGTTAATATGATTTGCACAATCAATGCCCCATTTTCTGAATGCCTTTGCAAAAGCTTCTTCTACTGATTCATAATCAAAGTGTGTCTTTAATTCTCCTTGCTTATAAATCCTTGCATCGGCAACAACAAGTAAATCATCGTCAGCGTATATGCCGGCTTTTCTTTCACTTTCAGGGTGAGTGCAAATGCCTGCTGCAAAGTTGCCAAAGTGCTTTTCTTCTGAGGTAAAAACATCCCGGCACAAACCTTTAGCTAATGCTTTTATATCATGATTGTCAATATCGTGAAAGCCAAAATCTAATATCCCAAATATGAAGCTCATAATTTATACACTGAATATTTCTTTAAAATTCATTCGCCCGCGGGCAGTAACATTATATTCTCCCGACTTAAGCCAGGCATGGGCAATAAGTTCTTTCCCGTCTTTAAACTGAAGTCCCAGATACATGACAGAACTTATTTTTCTCCTTTGCAACATAAACCTGGCAGCAAACGATTTTACAATGCATATATTTTTCCAGAACGAAAGTTTGTTTGCCCTGACAACTGCATCATGTATTCGTATTAATTGCTGAAGATCTGGAGATTGATTCAACGAAGAAGAAGGCTTAAAGAATCTAATACAAAACTTAAAAGGCAAATAAAGAAATGCTTTTGAAAAAAACAAAAAGAATACTGCTTCAAAAAACAATAGCTTTTCATTCAAATTTAGCTTGGAAAATTTATAAATTTCACTCACAAACTTTAATTATATCAAACTTAACTGCTTTTTCAAGAAAGGTATTCACTTCATCTTTACACTGTTCGGGTGTCACATTAAATTCAGCCAAAAGAACAGAACATATATCTTCAAAACTTTTTGGTTCTTCTATAATTTCCCAAATACGCTTGGCAACAGGGTTCAAACCAAAATATTTTCCTTTATCGAGGTGCATCATTACCTGATTGTTGTCAAGCTCTCCATCAATTATCTGATCATTTCTGCAATATCTTTCCATCGTAAATCAAACTGTTAAATTGTTATTCATATCTATATACCCGAATTCTTTCATTACTTCAAAGTTGTATTCCACAATCTTTTGAACGCCTTCGGGAGAAAGGAAATCACGGTAATTGCCAATCTTGCCCTTCCAGAAAAAACTGTTGCACAACTGCATCTTTTCAGAAAACCCTTTTTCCTTTTCCATCTGCTGCAGATATTTGAAATCGCTGTTTCTGATTGCTCTTTCCAGCTTTTCCTCATCGTATTCAAGCTTAAGAAAACGAACAGCAGAGCCAAAGGTTTCAAGCGGATTTTGAAGCATATCTTCATACTTAAGAATGTGGACAGGGATTTGAGTTTGTTGCTGCCAGCTCTTTACATGGCTCTTCCACGACATCAGAATCTGGCGCAGCTGTCCCCGCTTTTTACCTGCCAGAAAAGCATCTTCATTCATTAAAAAATTCAAAGTATTTTCAATCTCGCCTGCACTGTGATTAGCATACGAAACACACACATCAAGCGGATTGCGTATGAAGTATAATGCTCCCATACTTATTTCCGACGGAAACAAGGCTTCGCCGTTTCCATTTAAAGTATAAGCATCATGCGTCTTCTTGAAAACAAGGTTTTCTCCCTCATTGTCTGCACTCATCGAAACATATCGATATATGTCAGGTCGATACAAATCAACCTCATCGGGAGTCATTTCAAAAGGATTGAGTCCTGTATTATACTCAAAATCAGAAATACCGCTTGCAATAGGTGTTGATTCAATTTCATCAAGAGGAACAGGCTCCATGGCGTTTTTCAGATAGTTGGCCAGAAACATCCTGAACCAGGTATTACCCGATTTAGGGTAAGAAGCCAGCCAGACAATATTCTTTTTCAAACCCGTCTGTATCATTTTGTCAGCTCTTTTTTAACAACATCCATTGCGGAATAAATATCGCAAATCTGGGGACGAACGATTGTCGTCACCTTGCATCCGGAAGCTACGCTTAGTAATTTTCGGAAATATTCCTTTTCAGTATTGGGCATCCCCTTAAGATAAATCCTACGGTATATTTGTTTACGAAGAACATTGTACTTTGCAATACCGCTGAGCTCCTCAACAATAAACTCATCCGTATTGTGAGTGCTGAGAATGAAGATGTGGTCAAGCTTTTTTTCGGCATTAAACAATTGAAAGTCGGGAATGTAATATTTCTCAAAGGCAGGCCTTATCCTTGCAAAACCATTATTTTCAATATTTAATTTCTTAAGGGCATCGTTCCACAATTTCACCTTGCTTTTCAGTGGAACAACAATGGCATCTTTGCCTTCAATCCTAATCGGAGAAAGGTCGTCACTTATAAGCTTTGCACCATTACGGCAAAATGCCGCAGAAACAGACGACTTTCCGGAACCTGAATTTCCGCAAATCATAACTCCTTTGCCCTCATATTCAAAAGAATTGCCATGCAGAGGCATCATCGACCTTTGGTGCAGCAATGCAGAAAGGACAGTCCCTTGCAGGAAAACATCAACCGAATCATCATCTATACCATCGTAGGGTTTAATAAAAACCTTTTCTCCGTCGTGTACCCAATAGCGGGCAATATTCTTAACATCAATAAAAAAGCTGTCATGGTTGACCTTCATGAACGGGCGGTCGAGCACCGGCGATTCAGAAAAATCAATATCCTTGTCGACTACCTTCACAGTAGCACCATCAATACACAAATTAAAATTCATAGATAAAATTTATATCATATACTTTCTGATTCGGGGCTTCAGCTCCGGGACTTCAACAAGCTCAGCCACCGATTAAGTTACTGCCCAACGGTGGCTGAGCCTGCCAAATCCACCACTTCCGGCGTTTGCCATTCTTTTTTTAGAGTTGATTCATCTTCCATAGTTAAAGACATTAAGGTAAATTTCCAATATCATTTTAAGAAAAACTTTTCAAATTTCAATCAATTGATAAGAAATTTTAACCCTGACCCTTGCTATTGACCAACGGTGGCTGAG
>JAGODU010000187.1 GCA_017998095.1 Prolixibacteraceae bacterium
GCTGCTCTCTCTGATAGGTTTTTTAAGTGGTCTGCTAAGTCCATAGGTGTATTATTTTAAAGTTTTCAAAGTGATAGAGTTTTTCTCTGGTAATTTAGCAACTTTTCAGATCATAAGGGATAGTAATAGTTCAATTTTCCACATTTGATTACTCAATTTAAGTTCTGGCATCTTTTGTCTTATTATAAAAACCAGCAACAGCTACAACTTATCAAAGGATTTTGTATTTATTGATCGCCAGGTGAAACCGTCATTTCTTATCTTATTCTTAACTTCAACCATATAGGCCGATAATAATAAGTGTCCTCGTTCCATGGATGATTGAAAAGCTAAGAAAAATTTGTCCTTTAAAGAATCTGGTACTCATCCAACCCAATAATAACGCCCAAAAGACTTCCGTCATCCCATCTGACATGAATTGTTCCAGCGGCATCCACATAATAAATGGTACCTTCAGTTCCTCGAGGTACAGGATTTGGCTCGTCGTTCATCTGGATAAGCCGGAGGCGTTTCCCCTTGTATTCCTTATTGAGTTTTCGAAAGATTGCTTTCTTTGTCATATGTCAGAAATTGTTAAAGCTCCTGTAAAGAGCCAATGTAAAGCCCTTTTTTATGGATACCAAATAAAATAATAGCCAGATTTTATGAGCCTCTCAGTAGATAAATACAGATATATGGAACTTGGTTATGAAAATTGAACCAGACCCCTAAGACTTGACACTGGGGCACATTTGGGTAATTAGTTAACTAAACTACCATTAAAGTGCCATTATTTGGAAAAAAAGATGCGACGACTAAAATCAACCAATAGCAGTGTTCAAGGTAATATTTCAAGGTATTCTATTTCATTTAAGCAGAATTTATTGCATTGAGTAACAAACAAAAGCAGGGAGCAATCCGGGTACTTGGTACCTTGCACCGAACCATGTCGCATGCATCCAATGCTCCCTGCCAATAGATAAAGCTTCTTTAATAATCTGTTTATTTTGAATCCTCATTCTTGGCTTCCTTGTTTTCCCTTGTCAAGTTCTCTTGAATATCGTTATGCTTTTGCTGCTTGACGTGGAAATTAAAATCTCTCATGATCTCAAGTGGAGTTTTTCCCTTGACCTTTGCCATGAGAACAAGAAATGCCTTTGCTGACGGGCTTAATGTCCTGTTCTTATCTTCCATGAAATAAATATATGAATAATATTCAGAAATAATTTATTCTGGCCCCGGTGTGTTTTAACTTTGTTAGTATTGCGACCAAATACGAGGAGATGCAGCGAGTTTCAGCCCCCGTTAATCAGCAGCCGGGGCTTTTTATTTGTTGGTTTTTACGCTGAGCAATGCCTCGATTTAAAAACCGACCGTAGTCCTCATTCTGAGTCTTCTAAGTGTCTGATTTTATCAGAAAATTATTTTCGGTACCTCACACTATGGAATCCTAACCGGACAAGTTACAGATTCTCACCAGGAATCTTCAACCAGCAAGTTTATTCAGATTCTTTTTAGGCGACGGACTGTTACAATACAACCGTTCAAGATTAAATTTGGCTATTGGATTTGTCCTCGCCAACAAACTGTATTCATAAATCAATCTCTCATACAAGACGCCCATCGGTTCATTAATATACTTTGAAACGATATGAACAAATATCTCATTCGACTTCTCGACTGTGGTCCAGTCAACATACTCGAATCCATAAATAATCGATTCCACAACCTCACTGATGAACATCCCGGAATTGAGTCCAGAGAGTCCGTGTCTTCTGACAAACTGATCGGCGTGGCACCATATATACAGGTTGCTTGTCTTTTCCTTTAATTCAACCGCCATCGAATCATCAATAATATATCCGTTTGTGTTGGGAAACTGCCCCACACTTAAAAGTCCCCAGGGAGATCCATGACCAAGCATGAATATCCTGTCGTGGGTTTCAATAAGTTTTCTCAAACCGAGTTTCGGGATTCCCCCATTTATGACAGTTTTGTTTTTGAGGTTGGCATAAATCTCCATAAGGAATTCTGTTGTATGGTCTGCAGGATGGATGACAAGAGTTTTCATGAGGTGGCTAAAGTATGCCATTATTCTTAAGATGCCAAATAATGCGGACTTCAGACATTATGCCATATCTAATTTCAGGGTTCTTTTGACTTACAATGAAAGATAATTTTCAGCCATACCTTTTCCCTATCCATTTAAAAAAATGTCCCAGAACCCACCAGAATAACCCGGGATTGAATTATTGGGATTGGTTACCATATATTAACTTCCTGTAACCTGAAAGGAAGATGAATCTGAGATTCTTTTTTGGAATGAGGTAAGAGGGGTGTAAACGGCCACCGACCTTTGTATAAATTTAAATGGTCAATTTAATCTGGCGCCTAATGATTGGGAGCACCAATTTTGCATTAAATCAATCAATTTAATTTATGACTATTTTAAGATTGTTCAACCACTTTGTTATTTCAGGATCACTATATAATATATCGGTTACTGGTTCATATATGGATATAACATAAATATCATTATTGTTCAATAACCCAAAGGATTCTGATTTCAGATAGAAGTTTTCAATCTTGTTATCATTAATAGTGACATTTTTAAACAAAAAAATTGCTTTCAAGTAAATAAAGTCGTCTTGTGCTTGAATGTCTTGGATTTCAAAAGAAGCTTCTGGAAATGATGATGTTGCCACTCTTACTTGATCAATGAAAAACAAAAGGGTGCTCATTAAACCTTGTTTTTTATAAAATCTTTTAAATTCTTCGGTATGTCCTGGTTCCTGTGCTTCTGCATTAATAATCGCCAAGGTATCTATATTTACCTTTTCGAAGGATATACTTGTATTTATTGACCTATATCCTAAAGAATCGACCATACTGGAGTTTTGAATAGTATATACCTTACCGCCGTTCCAGTAATGTACTTTTGACCTATGTTTTTTTTGGACTTCTATTTCTTTTGATCTATCTTTTTTATCTATTTGGCTGAAATCCCTCGCTGTTACGTAGGTATTAATCATCAAATGCTTCCAGTAACTCGAGTCTGATAAAGTATAGAATTCATCAGAATTATAGAATTTTAATTTGGATGCATCTTCAAGTTTATCAGAAGATTTAACAAATACTTTTCTAACATTAAAATAGGCATGAGCGTCATTACTTAAACCTCTATTTATAGATGAAATGGCATCGTTACATTCATCAAGTTTCCTTTGAAATGATAATTCAAGATTTGTTATTCTCTCATTATGAAAGAATTGCAAGACGCCAAAAGTTATACCTACAACTATTATTATAGTGCTTATAAAATAACTTAAAGGATTTTTTTCAATTCTTTCTTTAACTGACTTTGGTTTACTCTTATCTATCATTTATCAAACATATTGATAACATATAAAGGTAAAATTATTTTATCAACAAGGATACCCTGGAATGTTCTCTATATCAACATGATTTTTTCAAATTGATCATTAAAAGTTTCTCTTGGTGGAGGAGTAATACGTCCTTCACAATTTTTCTGTCAAAACATCATTTTTGATTCAAATCCTGACACCAAACTGGCACCAAAAAAAGTTACAATTTTTGAGATTGTAACTTCTTGATTTTGAGTGGGCCCAGCTGTCACTAACCAAAAAGACACCCACAAATGGTCTTTCAGGTGTCTGATTTCTTCAGAAATCCGTCCTTCTTTGACCACTTCAGTAAAAGGTCTGATGACTCTTAGCATACTTTTGGAAACCACAATGATTTGACACGAATGAAAATGTCGGTTTAAATCAAATTCCCTATTTCGCTTTTAAATTTTGATGAATTGTATTAATCTATTGACATAAAATTGATTAATTCAGCATTTGATAAATTCTAAATGTATATTTTTATATAATTAAGTGTGAAACAGATTCCCTGGTCAGGTAAATAATCCATACTATATAGATCTTTCGATATGATTACGAGTAGTTGTAATATGGGAAGAATAAGAAAAGGTGTTGAAAAATTGGTAAATTTTGGTAAGGTTGCTATAGTTAACCTTCCATTAATTGTAGGAGTTTATGGGTGTTCAAAAAACTATGCTCCAGAAGCTTATCTTGAAATAAGTCCAAAATCAGGAGATGCTCCTCTTGAAGTTAGAATGGAAGTTAATGGGGATGACAGGAATGGGATTGATGATATAACTGAGTACAGACTTGGGATAAATTCAGAGGTAATTAAAAGCAAAACACCTATTGCTTTAACAAGGATATTCGAGAATGAGGGGAAAGTGAATATTTATGGAGAGGTTGTTGATTCTGAAGGAGAAATTAACAAAACTCCTGTTGTGGGAGTTGAGGTTTACAGGGGACCTTTTATAGAACAATCGGTTAGTTTAGACAATGATGTGAACATAAAATACTCTGCAACACTTTCAAAAGTAGATAAAGCCCAATTAAGTGTTAAGAGAAATAATTCACAAATATTCTCTCAAGAAATAACTGATGTTAATGAATCGAGGACAGATTATGATAAAACATTTAATTATTCAAGTGATGGATTCACAAAAGGAAATTATGAGTTTGCATTGAAATCAGATAAATTGGAAAACAAAAAATCTGTAACAATACCTGATTATAAACCTACTGCAGACTTTACAAACATAGATATAGATATGGAACAGGACGGGGAAATAAGTGTGACTCTCGGAAATATTTCTGACAAAAACCCTGAAGATATTGCTTTGGCTACTTACACAAACGCAAGGTCGGTTGACGGGAAAACATCTGTGGAATTATCTGGAAATACACTTGGGATAAACGGTCTTCCAAACCAGACAGGAAATTATCAGGTTGAAGTTGAATATGGAAGCACTGAAGGAGGACTTGAAAAATCGGTTCTTACAGGGAATATAACCCCTCATACTTGGTTATATACTGTAAATCCATTTGTTCCAACAAATTCTAACGGAGCTGCCTGGAGTACACTAACAACAAAAGCTCAGAGAGATACATACGTTCAAGAAAAATTGGATGAAGATTGGACAAATACAATGACATACAATCGAGACCCTCTTTGGGATTGTACAGAATTTTCTCTTCAATTGATGACTAATTTTCATGGAAATCCCAATGCAACTGGATACTCTGGTTCTAATTTAGATTCTATTTATTATTATCATGGGACTTACCTAGATAATGGGAAATATGGGTTACCTGTTTATTTTGTAACGGTAGATTCTCCCGAAGGACATAACATGAATGCGATTTTAACAGGAGATGATGCAACTAAATTTGAAAATTGGTGTTTAATTGAGCCACAAAGAGATAGAATTAATGTTAAACCAGGAGAGTTATATGTCCCAGAGTCAGTTGTAATTAGAGTAAGAGCTATTCCAATAGATAAAGAAGGAAATCAAAATCCCCTAGTGGAAATATTAGATTTTGAAATAGAAAATGGAGTTTCAACGTTAATTTGGGTAAATGATGATCCAAATTTACATATAGTAACCAAAAGGTAAAACATTTAGGGTTTAATAGATAATCAGAGTGTAAGAAAAACATTTGTAAAAACAAGTTTGCTATATCTGCTGACTTCCCTTTGATTCGGTCCAATCAAAAATAGAATCACAATTTAAACTTTTCTGGACTATTGAAAAATCAAGAGGAAATCCAAGTCAGAATAATTGATATCCCCAAATCCTGGCACCAAACTGGCACCAAAAATAGGTTACAATTTTGAGGTTGTAACTTAGTGATTTTGAGTGGCCCCTGTTGAGATCTAGTCAACGACTCCTTGGATTATGAGTCAGGGATTTGAATATGAAGATTTCTCATGATTCATCAAAAACCATCCAAAAACCTAGCAAGAACCTAGCAACAAACAAAAAACACCTCCCGAGGGAAGTGTCTAAGTGTTTGATTATCTTGTTGCTCCGTCAGGGCTCGAACCTGAACTTTTCTGATCCAGAGGTATAATCATTTATCAAGAATAAATCATAATGCATTGATTATCAATTATACAATAAAAAGTTAATGCCTTGATATTTCCATTATTTCATACCAATTATCCCCAAAACCTGGCAAGAAACCTAGCAAGTTTTTAATACAATATAGTATAGAGATTAATCTCATACTGAGACAGCCGCCTTATAATAATCATTGGAATTTCCATTATTTGTCACAACTTAATCCATGAATCCTATGGACCAAAGTAAAGTTTCATGCAAGTTATATTAAAAATGCACTTTTTGGTTTTGTAAAAATTTCTATGGTTTTTGATCTTAATTTTGAATAATTTAACCGATTGTATAGGGAACAATGATAACGGAATAAAAATTTTATGATACATAAGATAATGTGTTTTAAATGTGTACTAGGATTAACTTTAGGTGATCTTAATAACATTGGTTATGATCAGAGCTGTACTTATTGATGATGAAGATGCTGCATTGGAGGTCCTTACAAAACTTTTAAAGGATTTTGTCACTATTCCAGTTAAAATTCTGGGTAAAGCCAAAAATCTTGAGGACGGAATTAAAATTATAAACTCAACGAAGCCAGATCTGGTATTTCTTGATATTGACATGCCAGGAAAGAGTGGAGTGGCAATCTATGATTATTTCAATAAACCTGAATTCATGGTCATTTTTGTAACGGCTTATAATCAATACGCAATCGAGGCTCTTAAAAATTCTGCGATTGATTATATCCTGAAGCCTGTTGATTTCGTCGAACTTCATAATGCCATACAGAGAGTTTCAGAAGAGATTAATAGGGAACAACGAATAAAAGAACTTGAAGATAAAGTCAATTTCGTTTGCACTCCTGATATGGATGGGAGAAATATTATGCTTGAGGTAGATAAGGGTTTTGTAGTTGAGAACTCTAAGAATATTGAATACTGCCATGCTGAAAAAGCCTATTCAGTCATTGTAACATTTACAGGGAAGAAAACTCTTGTGTCAAAATCCTTAAAAGAACTCCAAGAACAACTTCCTTCTAATCAGTTTATCAGAACTCATAAATCATTCCTTGTTAATATACATTACATAAGAAAGTTTATAAGGGCTAATGACAGCTTCGTGCTTCTAAGAAGTGGTGCAAGAATCCCTGTATCGATAAGGACTAGTAAAGAGATTACTAAAGCGTTGAAAGATCTATTTAAATCTTGAATCGAATAGTCTTTTTAATAAATCTCCTTTTATTCTTGTGCCATACACAAGTTACAATGCTGGCACAAGTAAAGCCTACTATTGATTTCACTGAGGATGATGGATTGCCAAGTAATATTGTCAAGGATTTAGCATTAGACAGCTATGGAATCTTGTGGATAGCAACCGAGAATGGCATAGCAAAATTTGATGGAGACAGATTCATTAATATAACTGATAATTCAGGATTACAGCTAAAAAGGGCCTGGTCTGTTGAATGTGGTGGGGGAAATGAGATCTACGCCGGATTATTTGAGCAGGGATTAGCAATAATAATTAATGATACAGTAAAAGAAATTATACCCTTTCCGAATAAACAAAAGAATATAATCCGAAAGTTGTTTTATTCAAGGTTTTATGACAGACTCATTATAGGTACAGACAATGGGCTTTTTGTTCTGGAGGATTCGGTTCTGATTAATATCCCGGTT
>JAGODU010000188.1 GCA_017998095.1 Prolixibacteraceae bacterium
GTTTATATCTAAATATTTAAATATAACAAAATAATATTTTTATAATGTGTAAAAGTAAATAAAAACAAACCTCATCATCTTATATGTTTTTCAATGCCAATATTTGATGATGAGGTATAAATTATACATTTTTTTAAACTATTTAAATTCAATCAAAATGAAAATTAAAAACGTAATTTATTTCTTTTTATCAGCAATTATTTTAGTCTTTTCTTCATGTAAGGATGAGCTTATTGTAGAAAAGATTTGTGACCCTGAGATTCTTTATTTCAGAGATATGGATGAGTACAAATCTGAAATGGATAAAGTATTAAATATGACAAGTGAAGAACGGGATGTCTGGCAGCAGGAAAGAGGCTTTAAATCGTTTGGTATAGCAGCGGAAAGATTTTATAAGAGTATTGATCAGGAAAAGTTCAAAAGTATTGATGAGTTTAAGCAATTTGTAAATAAAAACAGCAAGTATATTCAATTGATAGAAGAAAACGGAGATTATATTCTTGAAACACAGTTTTATAATAATCCGGGCAGATATTTCATGAATGAAGAAGGAATGTTCCAGATTGGAGAGAATGTATACAGGATAGTAAAAAGTGGAACATTTTATTGCAGGGTTGAGGATTATGAATTATTAAAAGACATTGATACAGATCGTCTAAGAATAAACTCAAGTGATGGTGATGTTCATTGTTTTATTAGCGATTCATTTTATAAAAGTTCATCTGCAGGGTGTGGATCAGGATCAAGGGTAGAAACAAAAAAGGAAGTAAATGGAGAATGGTATATGACAAGACTTGAACTTGACTGTGGAAACATGGAAGACATATTTGGAAGTTTTGCCTTTAGCCATTTTAAAGTTTCTTCATATAAAAGAGGATTTCTTTGGATTTACTACAATTATGAAAGTACTATTACTTATAATGCCCAAATAAGTCTTTTTTACAAGAATGATAAGGGAGTAGGGAAAACTGAGGAAATACGAGGTGCAGAATCAGAATATACTAGTAATTATGAAAGGATGATGACTTTTCAGACTTCATATTCTCAGGACTTTGATGGTGAACCTTTTTTCAAAAGATATTATTGCGTTGCAAATAATGGTAAAACAAATGATGCTACACTTTCTTGTTCTTCCAACTAATTTGCATGATCATTTTAATTTATGAAATCAAAGGCTGTCCGAAAAGTAAAGGACAGCCTTTGTCATATTCTATTATCAGCAATATTTATTTAAGCATAGTTTTTAAAAATTAATCCTATATAGCATCATAGGATAAAAACCTTGCTGGAATACATATTCTATTGACCTTTTTTCATTGTCGTAATAACGTGAATAAATGTTTTTGTGATTAGTTAAATTGGTTATATCCAAAGCCCATTCCTGAGTGATTTTCTTTCCATTGAGTTTAAAAGAAATCCTGCTGTCAAGTCTGAAATAATCTTTTTCTCTTTCATTATATGTCTTAGAGTAATCATATACTTCCGTACTTGCTTCGTTTGATTTATCAAGGTCAATATAATAATTTCTCTTACCTCCCGACCAGACAATTCTGAAGTTTATATCAATAGCCGTTTTTTCATTAATGGGAATCTGATATCCTCCTAAAGCATTTACTACGAAGTTTGTATTGAATTCAGTATTTCTCCATACATCATCATATCCTTTATATTTGGAATCAAATAACGATGAGGTTAAAAGAAAATAGTAATTGTTTGAAAGATACTTTTCAAGTGTTAATTCAACACCGTAATTTCTACCTAACCCTTCATTAATCAAATTAGGAACTCTTGCCTGGTTGAATGAATTACCTTCGTTTGCCATTGAGAAGATTTCAATATCTTTTGAAACAGGAATTCCTGTAAGATATTGGTAATATGTTTCTGCTTTTAGTTTAAGGTTTTTAGCAATCATCTGATCATATCCGGCAACAAAATGATGTGCATTTGTGAATTTTAAATTATTATTTGTTTGAGTGTATTCTCCGGTTTCTTCATTGAAATCTTCAGTAAAATAAACATAAAGCGGTTGAAGCTGAGAGTGTTTACCATAAGCGAGGCTGAATTTAGGTCCTTTTTTTGTCTGATAGCTAAGACTTAATCTTGGATCAACAGAATATGTTGAATTATATAAGAAATATTGTGAATGAATACCTGTATACAGAGTTAAATAATCAGTAAACTTATGTTGCAATTCCCCAAATGCCTGAATCAGATATAATCCGTTCTTCTGAGTATTTAAAGATTTCACGTAATAATCCAAAGGGGGAGTATATACAGCTCCGTCGACACTATCCTGAAGATCAATAGAAAATGATTCAAATGAAATTCCGGCTTTTAAGGTATTTTTTGGGTTGAATTTTCTTGTATATTTAGTAGAAGCAGAAAGTCGGATTTCCTGATGACCTTCTCCAAAAAATCTTTTATAACTAAGATCATCAAAAACAGAATCGACCTGGGTTTCAACTCCCTGAAAAGAAGCTGAGATTGTTGAATAAATATTTGATTTATTATCCGGGAAAAACCTGTGAGTTAAACCAGCTACACCCATTTTAGATCCGTTTTTTGTCCTTGAATCATTACCTGTATCATAACTGGTACCGCCTTCAGAATCTGTATCTTCAAAAACAATATTACTTAAGCCACCTATTGCAAACAAAGAAAAAGTTCCTGCTTTCTTTGTCGGGAAATTTAATTTCATAGTCAAATCCTGATATTCCGGGACACCTCCTCCCATATCAAAACCAAGCTTATCCATTAAACTTAAAACTGAATATCTGTAGTTTATAATATATGAAGACCCCGACTTTTTCGATAGAGGGCCTTCTGCTCCGAATTCAAATCCCCCAAAACCAACCTGACCGGTGAATTCATGCTTCTGATTGTTACCGTTTCTCATTTTCAAATCAAAAACACCTGCTGTTGCATTTCCATATTCAGCAGGGAAAGCTCCTGTAAAGAAATCAGAATTTGACAAGTTGTTATTGTTTAGAATGCTTACCGGACCTCCGGTTGAACCCAATGCTCCAAAATGATTTGGATTAGGAACACTGATTCCTTCTATTTTCCAGAGTAGACCAAGTGATGAATTTCCCCTGATTACTATATCGTTCCTGCTGTCGTTGGCAGTAATTACTCCGGCAAAATTAGATGCCATACGCGATGGATCGCCCCAGCTGCCAGCATATTTTTCAGTTTCCTGGACTGTAAAAGATCTGGCACTTAATACTGCCATTTCATTCATTACTTCCCCTTTTCTTCTTGAAGTAACTATCACTTCGTCTAATTTTTGTACTTTTTCTGAAAGTTCAATTGTAAATACTTTTTCTTTCCCGGATACTAAATCAATATTGTTTATTACAACAGGTTCATATCCAAGAAAACTGACTTTTATTGTATATCTTCCAATGGGCAAATCTTTGAAAATGAATGTACCATTTTCAGAAGTCATTGTCCCTGATTTATTTTCAACTCCGTCAAGAGAAACGTTTGCTCCGGGGAGAGTAACCTTTGATGACTGATCAACTACAACTCCCCTCAGGTTTTGCTTGAATTGTCCGTAAGATAAGCTGCAGGTAAAGATTAATAATGCAATGAATGATAATGTTCTCATATTAATAATGATTTGGTTGTTTTTAATGACAATTTATTTTTATCAGAGTCCAAAAATTGAGATAAAAAGTTAACCTTAGAATTCTTTTAAGACGAACTGTTAAATTTGAAAGATGAATTGATACATAAACTCTTTTATTTCCTACTTTTGCTGACCTTATAATTTTAAATATAAATGGAGTATCAGTTATTTAACTTAAATAACGGGATTAGGGTTATCCACCAGCAAGTAGATTCTCCTGTTGCTCATCTCGGAATTGTAATTAATACCGGCTCAAGGGATGAAGAAGCTGAAGAACAAGGTATGGCTCATTTTATTGAGCACACTATTTTCAAAGGGACAACTAACCGTAAAGCATTTCAGATCTTAAACAGAATAGAAGATGTAGGAGGTGAGCTTAACGCATATACCACAAAGGAGGAAACAGCTATTTTCGCTACTTTTCTAAATCAGTATTACGAGAGATCGATAGATCTTCTTAGTGATATTTTAATAAATGCATCTTTCCCTGCTAAAGAATTAGATCTTGAAAAAGATGTTATTATTGAAGAGATTAATTCATATAATGATTCACCTTCAGAACTAATATTTGATGAGTTTGAAGAACTTATCTATGACGGACATCCAATTGCACGAAATATTCTTGGGACTCCCGATACAGTAAAATCTTTTAATCTTGAAAAAATAAAAAGTTTTATGGACAGGAATTATATCACAGATGAAATGGTGATATGTTCAGTAGGTAAAATTGATTTCAGATTATTTGAAAAACTTATAAAACAATATTTTAGCCTACTCCCTGAGAGGCTTTCTCAAAGGAATAGATATAAGTTTACAAATTTCAAACCTCAGTCGAAAGAAATTACTAAGGATACCTTTCAGTCTCATTGCATAATAGGCACTGAATCTTATGACTTTAGAAGTGATTTAAGGCTTCCGATGGTTCTTTTGAATAATATTTTAGGAGGCAACTCAATGAATTCACGACTGAACATGTCACTTCGTGAAAGAAACGGGATTGCATATAATGTAGAATCAAACTATTCGCCCTATACAGATACCGGTATTTTCATGGTTTATTTTGGAACTGAAAGAAATAACCTATATAAAGCAATTGAACTGGTCGATGATGAGTTTTCTCTTCTACGGGATAAGAAACTCGGTCCCCAACAACTTAACAGAGCAAAAAGGCAATTAATAGGTCAACTTGCAATAGCCAATGAAAACAGAGAAGATCTGATGCTTACTATTGGGAGAAGCTTACTTTATTTTAATAAAGTTGATACTCTTACTACCGTTTTTGAGAAAATTGAAAATATCACTTCAGATGATATTTACTCCGTTGCAAATGAAATGCTAAACAAAGATCGTTTGTCAAAACTAATATTTCTGTAAGATGGATTATTCTATTGACATTGATGAATATATAAAAAATCACATTCTTCCGGAAGAGCCATTTCTTAAAGAACTGGATAGAGAAACAAATCTGTCATGCATTCATCCCCGTATGTTATCAGGTCATATTCAAGGCAAAATTCTTTATATGCTTTGTAAAATGATTAATCCGGAAAGAATTCTTGAATTAGGTACCTACACCGGATATTCAGCAATAAGTATGGGATTGGCTTTAAAAGAAGGCTCTATGTTACATACAATTGAAATCAGGGATGAAAACGAAGAACTTATTTCAAAGTATATCGAAAAAGCCGGGCTGAATGATAAAATTATCTGCCACTTTGGTGATGCACTGGATATTATTCCTATGATAAATGAAGAATTTGATTTGGTATTTATTGATGCAGATAAACGTGATTATCCTTCATATTATAAATTGATTTTTAATAAAGTAAAGCCGGGAGGATATATAATTGCTGATAATATTCTTTGGGATGGTAAGGTTGTAGATGAAAAAGAAAGGAATGATCCTCAGACTGCAGGGGTAATTGAATTTAACAGACTTGTTGATGAAGATGACAGAGTTGAAAATGTTATTTTACCTTTCAGAGACGGAATGATGGTAATCAGAAAAAAATAGTATTAATCAATTCGATATTTTTGATCTTCATCTTCATTGAAAATACTTAAATAACTTTCATACCTGCTTAGACTAATAATCCCGTTCTCAACTGCTTTTATTACTGCACATCCCGGTTCATGGATATGAGTACAATTATAAAACCGGCATTCATCTGAAGTTTTAAATATTTCAGGGAAATAATGACTCACATCGTCGTTCTTCATATCTATCATTCCGAAGGATCTTATACCCGGAGTATCAACAATATAACCACCAAAAGAAAGTTCAAACATTTCCGAAAAAGTTGTTGTATGTTTTCCGGCTTTATGAGAATCAGATATCTTTTCAGTTTTTAAGTTTAATTTACTGTCTACAGCATTTATTAAGGTAGATTTTCCTACACCGGAAAATCCGGAAAAGACACTCGTTTTTCCTCTCATTAAGTCCTGCAAATCAGCAATACCCTGGTTAGTTATACAAGATGTGGCAATGCATTTATACCCTATTTCATTGTATATTCCATACCACTCATTGACTTTATCCATTTCCCGGGGAGAATATAAATCAATTTTATTGAAAATTATTATAGCCGGAATATTATATGCTTCGGTTGTTACAAGAAGTCTGTCAATGAAATTAAGAAGGGTTTCAGGGTAATTAACAGTTGCTACAATAAAAGCCTGATCTATGTTTGAAGCAATTATATGGGATTCTTTTGAAAGGTTGACAGATTTCCTTATGATATAATTTTTTCTTTCTTCCAGACGAGTTATTATCCCCATTGTTTTACCGCTTTCAGAAAGCTCATCCTGAACTTCAAAAAAGACAATATCACCTACAGCTAACGGATTAGTAGTTCTGATTCCTTTAATACGTAATTTGCCTTTTATTCTGCATTCGAATATTTGGTCTTCAGATTTGACAATATACCTGCTGCCGGTTGATTTTATTACTAATCCTGATCTTAATTCCATTAATGTAAATATGAAAATCAAAAATACTACTTATTTTAATTTACTGAAGTCTGTATTAAAAGATAAAGGAGAATAATAATGCTAATAATTACAAATCCCGACAAACGTATGTAGTGTATAAAAACACAAATGGGAACCAATTTTTTAAGATTAGTTCCCATTTCGCTTTGGGATATTAGTTTCCTAAAGTGTCAGGCTACGGTTATAGCTGGCTTTTTTTAACCTTTTCAGATTGAAATCAGCCCTTGCCTTTCGTCAGTAGTGTTTAGATTACTGATTCGAAGCAGTCCTTTCTCAAAACCTTCAAGACTTGTCTTTCAACGAGCTTGTGCAGTTTAGTTTCCGGGACGAAGCGTCAATTATATTTGTACCATTACTACTGTTTAAGGTATTATCTGATAATTATTCCGCTGAAGTCTTAGTATTTCATTGGAAATTATATAACTGACATAACCAGATATTTAAGTCGAAAGTTGATTGATCTTTGTTTTGAGACATTGACTTTTCATTTCTGCCTCTATTAAACTTTTGAGATTTAATTTTTGGCATTATCACCGGTTTCCCGGCGTTTAGACTTTTGTCAACTGTTGCAAGTTGGGTCGAAATGAATCTGCCTTCAACTGTAAATAGTGATTATAGAATTTGAAAGAACGAGTCCTTCAGGTTCTTGCTTCTTTCTTCCACTGAGCAACCTTTCGGTTGAATGAATAAGACTAAACTTCATTTAAGCAGTACTGGTCTTTTCCTCATCTTCAGAATAACTTTATCGCTTACCTGATATAACAAATGTAAAGTAGATTAATACTTTATGCAAAAAAAACAAGTGTTTTGTATTAGTTTGATTTCAACCATGTTATGAACAGATTGTGATGTAATGCTAAT
>JAGODU010000189.1 GCA_017998095.1 Prolixibacteraceae bacterium
CCTCTATATTATGAGACAGAAAAGCAAATATTTGTCCATGCAGGAATAGATGAGGAAGTAGGAGATTGGTGGCAATACGGAACACCGAAAGAAATGTTTGTAATGAAATATCCTCCAACCTTCGGCAAATTTTATAAAGATATAATAGCAGGACATGTAGGAACCGATTCATTAAAAAATGAAGAAGGTTTTAGTGGAGTATATTGGGACGGAGAAAATCATTTTTATATAGATGGAACCGTAGTAATTAGTGAGAATATTCCATTATTAATTTATGATATTAATACGGGAGAATATATTTATTGATAAATAATTAAAGATAGCATTATGTGATTTGAAAAGAATTGTGTGATTCATTAAGATCGTTTCAATTTGTTCATAACTAAATCCGTTTTATAGTTTTGGACTCTATACGTTTCAGATTTTGTATCATAATCATTCCAGACATCTTCATGCAACGGCATTTTGCTGCATAATTAGAACCATTTTTCTTGCGGCAAAAGGTTATTTAATGAGCTATGGGACCTTCCAGAATTATAATATAATTGCCACTGTTCAAGAAGTTCCGGCAGATTGGGATCATCCAGCTATACAGTAGCATAAAATTCCTCAAGATCTGTTTTTTTAACACGTTCAACTTTTCCATTAAGATGAGGTGAAAATAGTTTGATTTGTCTAAACTTAATATGTTTGTTTATAAGTGTTTCTTGAAATTCGTATGCAAACCATTCTCTGCCACTATATGTCTGTATACTTTGAGAAAGAGAACATCAATACAATGGATGCTAAGGGTGAAGTATTGCTTACCATTATGGCCTCCTTGGCACAACAGGAGAGTCAGTCACTTTCTCAGAATGTTAAACTTGGTCTTCAGTATAGATACCAACAAGGCAAGGTGCAAGTCAACCATAACCGCTTTCTTGGATATACCAAGGATGAGAGTGGAAATCTTATCATTGAGCCGGAAGGTGCAAAGGTTGTAAAGCGAATATTTAGAGAGTACCTTGAGGGTGAGAGTCTTGCTAGAATTTGTAAGGGGCTTATGAGGGATGGCTTTTATACAGCAGCCGGCAATCCAACATGGAAACCGGAAACAGTCCAAAAAATATTACAGAATGAAAAGTATATCGGTGATGCACTTTTGCAGAAAACCTACACTGTAGACTTCCTTACAAAAAAGAGGGTTAAGAATGACGGCATTGTTCCACAGTATTATGTTCAGAATAATCACAAGGCTATCATTCCAAGTAAGTTATATCTACAAGTCCAGGAAGAAATGAAACGCAGAAGCCTTTTATTCAAGGGTGAAAACGGAAGGAAAAGGATATATAGCAGTAAGTATGCACTATCTGCTATTACCTTTTGCAGTGAGTGTGGTGATATTTACAGACGGACCTATTGGAACAACCGTGGAAAGAAGTCAGTTGTTTGGAGATGCGTTACACGGATTCATAATGGCCCAAAAGGATGCACTTCAAGGACCATCTCAAAGATAGACCTCCATTCAGCAGTGGCAGAATCATTCAACCAGGTCATTAGCGTAGGAGAATCGATGATTGTGACTTTGCGGGAGAATATAGAATCGGTGATCTGCGATAGAAATGAACAAGCTATTGCAAACATTGAAAAAGAAATGGAAGAAAAGCAGATGGAACTCATCCGCTACGCTAACTCCGGCAGAGATTATGAAAGTCTAGCCGAAGAGATACAAGCTCTTAGCGAAAGGAAACAGACCATTCTTACGGATGAGGCGGAAAGCCAGGGTGAGAAAGAACGAATTGCAGAGATGATGAAATTTATAGAAAACCACGCTGACCAGAGCCTTGATTACGATGAAGAGTTGGTAAGACTCTTAGTTGAGAAGGTAACTATATTTGAAAACAACGTGGTTGTGAGGTTTAAGTCAGGAATTGAAGTAGAGGTATAAACATATGTACCAGGTCGATGGCAGTGAGGTAGAACTAATTGAACGGAAATTGGAACAGCTGCAAAAGGAACTGGTTAAGCTGGCAAATAACAACCAAGATTACTCCATTCTTGTCAATGAGATTTACCGACTTCGAGATGAGAAGGAGGCTGCACTGGCTAAGAATGTTGGGTTCACAAGTCAGAAATAAAGAATGGCTGAAATGACAAAACTTCTTAAGGAGCAGAAAGGTACAATACAGGAGTATGACGAGCAGATAGTTCGCAAGTTGATAGAAAAGATTACGGTACATGATGAGAAAGTCACTGTTGCCTTTAAATCTGGGATGGAGATTGATGTGAAGATATAAAGTAAATAAAAAGCAGAAGATGCATCCTTACTTGATTGGTAGGGTGCATCTTTGCTTTTGTCTTAAAAAATTTACAAATATAAATGCACTAATTGATGCATAAATCTTGACAAATGGCATATAATAAAGTATCATTGTATTACAAAGAGGTGGTGCAATGAATCCGTACTATAATCAGAACTACACAAGAGAGCAGATAGATGCTATTCTTGATAAAATAAAAAATTGTGTGGTAAATAACAAATATACGATTGCACTAAACGAAAACAGGCAGGAAAATGTAGACTTTATCAATGAATATAATATTCGAAGTGACAAACAAAAATCAATATTATTACAGATAAGAACAGAAGATTTTTGTCATACCTTGCAGAATACTAAAATTGGTTTTGAATATGAAGTTCTTTATGTTTTTGTGCCGCAGGTTCAATTGTTTAATGCGGACGGAGAAGAAGAAACAGTAGATATTTATACCAAATTTAACGTGATAGATATGTCTAACGGAAGTCGTACAGTTGTAATATCTTTTCATAAACCAAACAAGCCGATTGATTACCTATTTAGGTAAGTCGGGAATTGAAAGGAGGCATTGTTATGAGTGAAAGAAAAGTATTTTGCGAAGAATGTAGAAATGATGTTACTTTTACTATTAATGAAAAGAAAATGGAAGGTACTATTAAAGGTGAGAAATATTCTTATATTGGAAAAGAAGCGCATTGTGTTGACTGCGGCTCTGAAATTTATGTTGCAGAGGTAAATGATTTTAATTTGAAAGCGCTATATGATGCATATCGAGAAAAGAATAATATCGTATCACTTGAGGTGGTTTTAGCAATTCCAGAAAAATATGCAATTGGAAAACGACCACTTTCCCTTTTACTTGGTTGGGGAGAACAGACATTTTCCCGATATTGCGATGGAGATATACCAACAAAGCAGTATTCTGAAATTCTGCAAAAGCTTTATGATGATCCAGCCTATTATGCAGAAACGTTGGAAAACAACAAAGAAAATCTGAAAACCACTGCATCTTATGAGAAGAGCAAAAGAGCAGTAAATGAACTTCTTGGAAGAACTCAAAACACAAAGACAAATATAGATTTGGCAATTGAATATTTGCTGAGTCAATGTGAAGACATTACGCCCTTATCATTACAGAAAGCATTGTATTATATTCAGGGATTTTATTATGCTTTCTACAAAACATTTCTCTTTTCTGAGGAGTGTGAAGCCTGGGTGCATGGTCCTGTTTATCGAGATATATACTTTAGGTATCGGGATTATCGATTTGACCCTATTGAAGGAAATGATGAATTTGATGATTCGGTATTCACTTCATCTGAGAAAGCAATTTTAGATAGCGTAATAAAGAATATTTGTTGCTATAGTGGGAAAGTTCTTGAAGGATTTACACATTCAGAAACTCCGTGGCTGTCAACCAGAGGAGAACTTTCGCCGACTACAGCATCAGACCGAACTATTGAGAAAGAACTGATTGGAACTTACTTTAGTGCTGTTAAAGAAAAGTACAATATGATTAATACAAATGATATTAAGGGTTATGCTCAGAAAATGTTCGAACAGATGTAGAACGCTTAATTTAAAGTTTATGCAGACTTTCTTGTAAATTTAAATTTTGCTGGAAAGTCTGTTGCTTTTTATTAGATTGGATTGGAAACGAGTAAAACACAAAATAAAATATTCAGTTATATCTATTTAAGCAATATGTTTGACAGTATTTAAGGAGCAATTAGTGAAACTGAAAATCTAAATGACGGAGAAGTCTTTCTTGTTAAGAATTTGTTCAAAGTCTATGTATGGAATAGGATACCGGGAAAGGATTGGCTGCTGTTGGGGACACTGTTTCTTAATTGGGTGAATAAGACAGAAGGTAATCTCAAAGCTATTGAAAAGACATCAACCAATCAACAGAGATATGAAAAACATATAAAGTAACAGTACAAATTTTTATGTTGGTAAGAACTATGAATTCTATAAGTGTGTATAGGGGTGATTGAATTGCTTAATTTAAGGCAATTAGTAGATGACTTTTTCTTGTATGTACAGTCTAATAATATTGAAATATATAACGAGTTTAGCCTACAGCATGAGCTGGGAATATTTCTACGAGCAAAACTACAGGGATATCGAATTCAATTTGGAAGGAACATTTCATATTTTACACAGGATAACAAAACAATCAAAAAAGAAATTGATATTGCTATATTTAATGAAGATAAATCGGAGAAATATGCCATTGAATTAAAGCACCCGCTTAACGGACAGCATCCAGAGCAGATGTATTCATTCGTGAAGGATATAAAATTCATGGAAGAACTCAAATATAGGGGATTTAATGAAACAGCTGTTGTTACCCTTGTATCAGATAGACCCTTTTACGAAGGGCGAAACAACCAAGGGATTTATAGTTATTTCCGAGAAGAATATACAATTTATGGTCAAATATTTAAACCAACAGGACCTTTAAAAGATAAAGAATTTATAGCCTTAGAAGGTAGATATGAGTTTTCCTGGAGATCGGTTTACGATAACAGCAAGTATTATGTGATAGAGGTTTAGGAGGAGGGTTATTATGTTTCTGATAGATAAGAAAAAGAACGAAGCAATATCAATTAGCAAGAAAACATTCCAAGAGTTAGAATTCAAGGAGAGAAAGCATCTTCAAGAGTGGATATGTAAGAATACAGATATTCTTGGGGAAAGGTTGCTTATTATACAAAAAGAATTTAGTGGATTTGATGATACCAAAGAAAGATTAGATCTTTTGGCAATAGATGAAAATGGAAATCTTGTTATCATCGAAAACAAGCTCGATGATAGCGGCAGAGATGTTGTGTGGCAGTCCCTGAAATATGCATCCTACTGCTCAGGCCTCACCAAGAGTGATATAAAAGATATCTTCCAAAAATACATAGATGAACAAGGTAAAAATGAATATGCAGAGAAAGTGCTGTGTGAATTTCTAGCAGTTGAGGATTTCGGTGAAATTGAACTAAATAGTGATGACCAAAGAATTATTATGATTGCTGCAAACTTTAGAAAAGAAGTAACTTCTACAGCTATGTGGTTATTGGATCATAATATCAAAATAAAATGTATCAGGGTTACCCCATACGAATTGAATGATCAGATTCTTCTTGATACAGAGCAGATTATACCCATCGTTGATGCTGAGGAATATTTGATAAAGATAGCAAACAAGAAGCAAGAGGAATTAATTAGCAAAGAGAAGAATCAAACGCGTCATACAGTCAGGATTGATTTCTGGACACGCCTTCTACAAGAGATGAATGAGCAATCGGATCTATTCAAAAACATTAGTCCTTCAAAGGATAATTGGATAGGTTGTGGCAGTGGACACAGCGGCTTGGCTTATAATTTTGTTATTACTGGCAACTACGCAAGAATTGAATTATGGATTAATAGGGGTATGCAAAATGAAAACAAGGAGCTTTTTGATAAAATCTATAGCTATAAAGAAAAAATTGAAACATCATTCGGCGACCAACTTGACTGGCAAAGGTTGGACGATGGAAAAGGTAGTAGAATAGCATATTGGCTTAAAGATGTTAGCGTATTTAATGAGGAAGATTGGCCACAAATGATCAATTTCCTGACTTCAAATATGGTCAAATTTGAAAAGTCAATTAAAAATATACTCCGTGATGTATTTAAGAAGTAGTTTCAAAAATCTGTCCATTTGGTCAATAAGATAGGTTGAGAGAAATTGAGGGAAACCAATATGAAAGAAGTAAAAATATCGGTGATGAAACAAACAGCGTATCAAGACTTGATATATAAACATGAAAACCCCATACAGTACGCTTGCAATATGAAGGTTGAGCAAGTTTTTGTTGCAAATGGGTGGGAAAAGCCTAAAGGATTGTGTGACAGTGCATGGAAGAGTATGTCGGCCTTTGTAATGACACTCGCCCACGGCGGCGAAGATTTTTATGACGGTTGGATGAAAAATAAGAAATCAGCAATGATTTCATGTAATGATGGTTTTCGTCCAGTGAGCTTTTTGATTGAAACACTGGCTGAAGACGCAAAGTAAGAGATAAATATGAATTCAAGGAGGACAATCAATGAATGATAATATAAATAATAGTGTGCATTTTGGTGATGGAGTGATTGATGAAGCTAAAGCGGATGTTAACAACAGGCTAAATGGATTAATAAAAATATTTATAGGCGCTACTTTTGATTTTCTTGAAGATAAAGTAAAAGAACTTCCAGAAAAAATTAAACAGTTACGAAATAACCCAGAAATAGAGACGGAAATAACCGCTTTGTGGTCTGAATATCTGTTTGAAGAAGGTCTCGTACCAAAGGGCAATAAAGGCTTGCCAGATAATCTTTTGATTTCTAATTTTCATCAGGAAGGATATTTAGATGGACTATATATAGGATATATCCTTGCAATGATGGCATTAGCAGACAATGATATTCCCAAGGATGCAATTCTTTCTGTAAGAGATTATATTCGTCCTAATTTAATAAGAAATAACTATAATGACAAGGATAAATTTATCAGTCAGTATAAAGATGAGAAATATAACTGGATTGATAAAGCCGTAGAAATCGATTAATTAACTTCAAATCACTGACTGTAGTTATTGACAGTTCTACCAAACGGGCATTATTGGTCGAATGTATCTACCGAACAGTCAAAAACTGTTGACCGTTTTTACCGAACCAATAGGTTGAAAATGTGCTATTGTTGTAATTAAAAACGTACGGTCGAGCCACCCAGTGTGTGGGAATATATCAAACCACCAATTATCCATAATATCATTAACTAGAAAAAATGAGATATTAATTGTCTACTAGATTTAAAGTAATATTGAGTTTTTCTTGATAACTAATTATGAGCAGGAAACGTCTTTGAGTGAGAAAACAAAGGCAATTAATGATGAGAGCGAAAAATGGTTCCGGCTTATTTATTATGTTTATGCTTTAGCTAATGGGCGAGAAATCCCAAGCGATTTAATACAGAATAGTGAAATTGCTAATAATGAGAGTTATGAAGATATAATACCCGTATGCTGCTCTATATAATCCTGAACCTTATGAATCCTTCGTAGGTACTCTTCCTGATACCTTTTATCCGACATGATATCTTCCTTCACTCTATTTTTCTTTCATATGAAACAGAAAAGAGTA
>JAGODU010000190.1 GCA_017998095.1 Prolixibacteraceae bacterium
GCACTTTGTTTTGATGATTTTAACAAAACTAAAGGACAAGGAGAAGATCATAGCTCAACCGAAGAGAAAGAAAGATGAAAAAGCGGAAGTAGCACATTGAAGTAGAATCAAATGCACCAACTCACTGTAGTGCCTAAATGAAGAGCTCAAGCTCAGAGAGAAATGTATCAGGATCTTCCCGGACGAAAAGATTTACCTGCGGCTGTTTGGTGCTATCCTGCATAGCTTTTCAGAGGACTGGATAAGCGGGAAATTGTATCTTTCGGAGCTAATAGAAAGAATCAGAGAAAACCTAAAAAAGCCGATCCCATTTGAGGCAACGCAGCAAGGTAGCTTATTTTGAAAAAGAACTTGACTTGGATTTATTAGATGAAAAGAATGCAATTGGTCGTTTGGCCTAATATAGATTGTGAGTAATGAGGATAGTTAGAATGTACTCAAAGAACTTGAGAAACAAAGAGTTGGAATTTACACCAACATTTGGGACTCAACTGAGTATTTGGAAAGTGCATTATATGGATAATACACCAATAACTATGTCGAACAGGATATTCAGATATGCTTGAGATATATAAGGGACATGAAGTTCAGAGAAGTTACGAAAATGTTTTTTTTAGGGACTTTTCTACAAGGTTGGGCGAACTGTTTGAAAAGAGGGGATTCAAAGGGATCCTGCTTGGATACCCAGTTTGCACATATGATAATGGGTTGCAAATTGACGCTCTGTTGATCACAGAAAGGGTAATATGTATAATAGATTTCAAGAATTACGGGGGAACAATTCAACTTCCCGATGCTGAAAACTTTAGCACCGAAAGGTGGGTGAAACTTGATCACTCGCCTATAACTGTACAAGGTGGTTCCTATATCAATCCATTTGTGCAGTTGAGAGAACAAAAAAAGAAATTTACCAAGTTTCTCAGTAATGTTATCTCGAAGGAGTTGCCACCTGGTGAAAAACTCATGCCGGAACATATTGTCTCTATAGTGTGTTTCCACGAGCCTGTTACAATAACAGGCAATATCCCCAAGAAACACGAGATGGTATTTTTTATAGTGGATTCAAATAACTATTTAGAGAAGCTAGAGGACATCATAGATGTAAAAGATGGTAGAAACTTAGTTGGTAAGGCTGGATTTGAGCTGTTTAAAAAATACTTCAGGATCGATGAATCATATGAGGTGCAAAAACCTTACGAGGAATCAGCCTCGGAAGCTTATTTGAAAACACTTAGGGTTGATCAGAGAACTGCCTTAGATGCCATGGAGAAGTTTTTGGGCAATCCTGAGAAGAAAGTGTTTATTCTTTCCGGCACTACTAACAGCGGCAAGACACATCTGATCCCAGCCCTGAACAGGATAGCAATCCTTGGCGGCATAGACGCTGTCGTCAATATGGTCCCAAACGCAAAAATCGCCAGCAATACTATAATCCCCGGGGTTGAAGAAGTAGAAAGTATTTACAATTATATTTTCAATTTCAGAGAAGTAAACATCCAAAAAAACCAGGAGGAGGAGAATGAACTTGTTGGAACTAAAGAGGTTGAGGACGACGAAACTTATACCGAGATTATACCCCTTGGAAGGTCTGAGGATGCATACAATGCTTTGTATATAGTGGATGAAGCCCAAATGATAACGGACAACAAAATTGCCGATGAGCTTATTATATTTGGTTCCGGATATTTATTGAGTGACTTTCTAGATTTTTGTAACTTGGATAAAACAGATAGAAAAATTATTTTTTTGGGTGATCCATATCAGGTCAGCTATGGCAGAAGCGATAAATCAGCGATTTGCTGGGAGTTTATGAAGCTAAAGTTTGGCAACAGGATAGAACAAGCAATACTAAATGACAATCCCACATTCTCAGAGATAACAACCAACGCATTAGTCTGTGTGGAAGCCCTGCGCAATGAAAGGTACAACAACCTAAATTTTCATCAATCCAGAAGATTCAGAAAAATGGATAAAGAAAGCGTTCTGGCCGAGCTGAACGAAACAAAAAGCTTTTCTCCCGACACAATGATACTAACCTATTCCAATGAGCAGGCTTATGATTGGAATCTGAGAATCAAAGAAATTGTAATACCGGGAGCGCAAGAACCAGCCGAGGGAGATATAATTGTCTTTTTCAATACCGCCCGGGGCGTTTCTCCATCAGATAAATCCTTTTCCCGCTACATTCAGAACAAGCAATTTGCGATGATCCGTAAAACAGACTGCAGTAAGACGAGGGAATTTCAGGTTGAGTTTAAGAAGCATAATTTTAAGATAGTGATCAAGGAAATCACGATCAACCTTTTCGGATGCTCTGAAGATCTAACAGTCCGCTATCTGGACAGTTATTTTCAGAGAACCAAGGGTTTCAAGGATATTGAGGAGATGAAGGCAATCCAGAAATTGAAGATGATTGAACTTGGTAAATTCCGTACTGCAAATCCTTTCATTAGTTCACCAGAATTAATAGAACTGTGCTCCAATGATGAGTATAATAAGCTTTCTGTCAAATATCCTGAGATCACTGCCAGGAGCCTGAAAAGCAACCGGAAGATTAAAACTAGCAGTGGAGAAGAGCAGCAATTGGTTGACATGGTAAAAAACGCGCGCTCCCAATATTTGGAAAGAACGAAGTCCCTGCTTGAAAATGATATGGATTCCACATACTCAATACTTGCCAACCTGGCATTGATTAAATACGGATGGGCACTGACAGTTCACAAGGCGATCCCGGAAAAATGGCCGCAGGTCTATGTGATAGCAAACCGGCGCCAGGGCAAAAACAACCGGGCTTACTTTTCTTGGGTCTATTCGGGTATCAGTAGGGGTACCGACAAGGTAACCTTGGTGGATTTTCAGGCTATAAACCCATATATGAACGCCAGTATAAGTGGGCCTAAACAAGGGACCAGATTGCTTGATCTCTTTATGAGCGTTCCGGAAGAGAACCTGAATTATGTGCCCGAATTGCTTCTTCAGCGGTTGAGATCTGTATTTGCAGATATGGGCATAACAATTGAGCACATCAAGAGTTCACAATACCAAGAGAGATTCAGGTTTATTCTAGATGATAACTTCGTTGATGCATCGTTCAACTATAACGGGAATGGATTGATATCCTATCCCATATATACTAAATTCAAAGGAGAGGAATTCAAACAAATGATAAACGCCTTGATCCATGCTCCGAACAGCTTGGGGGAAAAAGAGCTGGCTATTTCTGATTGGAGAAAGGAAGAATACACATCGTTGATACAGGAGATGACGCGTGAGGGGATAAAGCTAACAGCCATAATCTCAAACAACTGGAAAGACACCTTGGTGCTTACGGGTACAGCTGGTAGACTAGTGGTGGAATTCCATTATGACAGGAGGAATACATTTACTTCAATAAAAGCAATATCATGTTCGGATGAAGAAATATGGACCAAGCTTAAGGAATATATTAAGGGGGATCCAGAGGATGTCAGCGGACACGAAAACAGTATTTGAACTAAGAAAGGCAGGCAAGATCGATGAGGCCTATAAAATGGCTCAGCAGCTTTATGAAGCCCAGCCGGACGACGAGTGGGTCAATAAGGCAATGTTTTACACATTGTATGACAAGATCAAGGCCGAAAGTGAACAGCTGGATAACAACGCTAAGGTTTTGCTGCGCAAACAGGTAAGCCAATTGAAACTGCCCGAAGATGATAAAGCGATAAACACCTGTCTCGGGATCATAAAAAGAATTTTAGACCCCAACTATGACAAGCTGCAACAAGCAAGTGAGTTCAGCAAAAAAGGCCTGTTTAAAAAAGCAGTGGATATTTATAAGGTCATAATCTGTAACTACAAAGAAGATGAATATGTCAACATCAACTATGGTTGGGATCTATACCGGCTTGCGAAAGAGATTATTGAGAAAACCCCTGATAATTTCAGAGAATGCAAAACCTGTCTAAACTATTATCTTAAGCTTTCTAATCCAAGACCTTCTCATTTACATTCTTCAATACTCAGATTAGCCCTGAAACTTGCAAAAGATGACAAACTGGACATAGTGGCCTTTGCTAAAATGTGGGATCTAAACACATTTAACGCTGAAGACTTCCGACCAAGTGTATTTGAGGGTAAAACCTACCCAAGCCTGGCTGAACAAGCGTACCAAGAGCTATTCAAGGAATTGTCCAGAAATCCTAACCACGAGAATGTTGAATATTTCAGCAGTTTTCTGGACAAGGCAATTGAGACTTTTCCTGATAATATATGGCTAATTTATTATAAAGTAAAGATTTTGTCTTCGTTGCATGAAAATGATCAAGCTCTGAAATATATGATCAAAGTATTGAGAAAGAAAAGTGGTGAATACTGGGCTTGGAAATACGCGGGTGACATATTAGCTGGATCAGATGACCTCGAACGGTCTGTTTCCTGCTATTGCAAGGCCATGCTTTGCACTGGGGAAGAGGATAAACTTCTTAGAGTCAGAGCAGACTTTGTTCCTATACTGGTTAAATCCGGCTATACTGCTGAAGCTGTTATTGAAGTGAACAATGTCCTCGCCAGTAACGATGACAAGCTTAAACAAGAAATATCGCAATATCAGTCAGAGCCTTGGTGGGTCAGCAAGCTTGATAAAAAAGAGTCAAACAAAGAATTTTACTTGAAAATGTCAGCAAGCGCCTCTGATCTTTTGCATCATGACTTACCATGGCATAAGGCTGTGTTTGTGGAAACTTTTAGGACCAAACAGAAAAATAAAGAGCTGGCTAAACTCATGATCGTTGAGGAGCCAGGGAAACTGACTGAAACTGTGACTTTAACGAAGAATTATCCAGTATTGAAAAAGCTGACCCCAGGTCAAGCAGTTATGGTCAAGTATACAATAGAAGAGGGGAAATTAAATGTTTTAGGGTTAGAACTTAGAAATGACGGTTTCGCTTGGGATATTCTTCCATCTCAAATAGCAGTAGTAGATCATATAAATGAGGGAAAAAATATTGTGCATTGTATCTCTATTAATCGGAGTCAGATATCCTATAGCCATCGGACGGGACAAAAAGATATGTTAAGAGCAGATTCTGTTTATGGGGGAGTCATCAGGTTAACGGGATCAAATGATGTTTGTATGTTTGAGGTTGGAATGCCCCTTGAAATTAGAGCATTTTCCAAAGTAAGCTCTAAAGGTATTATTCTAGATATCCGGGGATATACAAAACTGGAACCAGATGCTACTGATTCTGATCTGGTTATGAGCTTCTCAGGTAATGTCAGGATTAATGACTCTGGTTACGGATTTGTTGACAATGTGTTTATTCACCCAAGCATGGTAAGCAAACATCAGCTTGTAAATTTTGACAAAGTAAATGGCAGGGCTATCAGGAAATTTGTGAAAAGAGAGAATGCTTGGGGCTGGTATTGTTTTCGTATTGATTAGACCTCAGATAAAACATAGCACAAGGTATAGAGTGTATTTATGGTTGGTTTAGCAGTATGTATCCCATCCACTTATATCCATTGATTCTTTTTCTTAACCCAAGTTTCTCAATTTTTTAGCTAACATATTGCTCAATAAGCCGAATTATTTTTTTGGAAAACTACAATCTAATTTTTTGTGAGACTGAGTCTTTGTGAACTCTTATATTCAGCAGGGAATATATATTCCTCGTTTCTTCTTCCGGCTGGGCTGTTTGTCTGATCTGCATTCTATAACCGCTCGTAGTAGTGAACATTGTATCAGAACGCATATGAGTTTTCTGAATTTGTTTTATTCCTTGCCAACTGATATGAACATCTTTGAGAGCCAGTTTATAGGTTATGCTTTTCAGAATAGCATAAGCTAATACGGAATAGAACAGATGTACCTCTATCCGACCATATCTCTGATGATAAATTAGCTTTGTTCCTAATTCGGTTTTCATACTTCAGAAGGCAGCTTCAATTTCACTCAGTTTCATATAAAATTTCCAAATCTCTTCCTCACTGAAATCTGGATAATTGGTCTCAATTACATAACAACCAGGAAACTCAGCTTTGCAGGATTTCTGATGCTGATCAGTTATTATGAGAGATTCTATCTTCTGAGGCGCAGAATTGCTTGGTTGGAGTTGAATCTCATAGTTAGCTGCTGTAGAACCATGTTTCTCTTTCAACCGCCCAATCTTTACCCAAATCTTGTTTGTCTTATGGATATTCCCTTTTGATCGGCAGTAGTTATATCTAATTTAGCCAAATACAACAATACTTAATGGTAGGGCCCTTTTCTCTTCTGACGGGCTCTACTAATTCATAATAAGTACTGCATAGTCCAGTGCGTTACTGATATTTTCTTTCTTCCTAATATACATAGTGTCCAATAAAAAAGAACCTAAACAATCTGCCGAGAGATATTTTATTCTTTTGTACTTGGTTTTGGACACTTTTAAGCATTTTGCAAAATAATATGTTCTATTTATCAATAAGTTACACTTCGGGAAAAGGAATTTTTATCATTTTGTCCCAAACTTGGGTTAAACAATCGGGAGTTTCACGATTTTGCGGTTTTCTCTCTTGAAAAAAGCAGCAAGGTAGCTTGTTTTGAAAAAGAACTTGACTTCGATTTATAAGATGAAAAGAATGCAATTGGTCGCTTGGCCTAATATAGATTGTGAGTAATGATGATAGTTAGAATGTACTCAAAGAACCTGATAAACAAAGAGTTGGAATTTACACCAACATTTGGGACTCAACTAATGAAAAAGGGGTGATATGCCTAAGAGAACAAGAACTCATAGTCTTGAAGATGAATCTAACTGGAATAATGCAGCTATGTGCTATCTAATCTGTGGGTTGCTTCAACCCTATGACATTGAAGCTTGGATTGACACATTCTTTTGTTCTCTAAATGCTAAACTTCCTTCTGAACATCTTCTACTCGTAATATCACATGCCTACAATATCAATAGAGACTCATTTCTTACAGCATTATATCAATGCTTTTATTCATCATTAAAACCTGAGTCTGCAAGCAAAATTTCGAATATGGTGAATACTGTAATCAATGATGTAAAAATCAAGTTGAAACAGCAAGAATCTTTCATTGTCAGGTATGATGGTGAAATAATCTATTCAACTAATAGTTACTTCCTTACAAGCAAGAAGCAATGATTGTCTTAAGATAAATTGGAGTATTTATGGACATAACTGACTTGAATAGGGAAAAGGCTGAGCAGATTTTAAAACAGAAGTTTGGCTTGGAAAGGTTCTATGATGAACAATGGGAGACCATATCTCGAATTATTAGAGGTGAACGGTTGCTGTTAATAGAAAGAACAGGCTATGGGAAATCACTATGTTACCAGTTTCCGGCTTTGCTCTTTGATGGTTTGACTGTAGTTTTCTCTCCCTTGATAGCGCTAATGCGAGACCAAGTTAATAAACTACAAGCCCTGGGTATAACGGCGAAGTGCATAAACAGCAATCAGAGCGATGAAGAAA
>JAGODU010000191.1 GCA_017998095.1 Prolixibacteraceae bacterium
GGGTTCATTGGCAACGAGCTGTTTAAATGGATAATGAACGATCCGCGTCTTGATGGTATTCCTTTAATTCTTGAAACTCCTGATGAGGAAAAGTGGGCTGAGGAAATAGCATTGCTGAAAAGCTATATTAGCAGCTAAAATAATGGCAAGGATAATTGAAGCAAAGACAATCTTATCAAAGTACAAGGATGCACCCGATTCATGGTTTGGCTTAACCTACGCTATGAACCTTTACAGAGGGTGTCAGCATCAATGTATTTATTGTGATTCCAGAAGTGAATGTTATCAGCTGGGCAACCTTTCAGATATAAGGATTAAAAAAGATGCTTTGCTGATTCTTGAAAAAGAGCTTAAATCAAAAAGACAAAAAGGGACTATTGGCTTTGGAAGTATGAACGATCCTTATATGCCCGTTGAAGCAAAGGAAGAACTTGTAAGGGGAGCACTTAGTCTGATTTTAAAATATAATTTTCCTGTTCATTTGCTTACCAAGAGTGATTTGATAGTGAGGGATATTGATATTATTAAGCAAATTTCAGCTAAAAGCTATGCTGCTGCATCTTTAACTATTACTACTATCAACGACGAGTTGTCTTCAATAATTGAACCTGCTGCCCCCCGTTCATCAGCAAGGTTTGAAGCAATAAAGAAGCTTTCTGAAAATGGAATTTATACCGGAGTGATGTTAATGCCTGTTTTACCTTTTATCAATGATACATGGGAAGAAATTGAGCAGCTGATTTACAAGGCTAAAGAATCGGGTGCGCGATACATTCTTTTTATGGCAGGCCTGACTTTAAGAAAAGGTTCAAGAGATTATTTCTATGAAAAACTGGATAAACATTTTCCGCAGATAAAAGAAAAATATATAAATACATTTGGTGATAATTACCTTTGTAATTCATTGTCAGCTAATAATCTTTATAAAAATGCTTCTTCATTGTGCAATAAGATTAACCTGCCAATGAAATTGGATTTTTATAATCCCGACAAGGATAAACAACTGTTGATGGATTTTTCTTTTACGTTAATGTAAATATGAAGAAAATGTGCTTTTTCTTTATTGAAAAGTTTAAAAATAAAGTTGAATTTTGTATAGTTTTACGGCCTAAATAAAAGGGGATATAAAAATGAAAAAAGTTTCAGTAGGAGTCGATATAGGGGGAACAAATTCAGTATATGGTATTGTTGATGAAAATGGTAAGGTTTTATTACAGGGAAGCATAAACACCCCTGTTAAGGATAATGCACCGAAATTCTTCAGCGATCTTGCCAATGGAATTAAATCCCTGATGAACAAATTGTCTGATGTTGAATATGTAGGTATTGGCATCGGAGCTCCTAACGGTAACTTCTATACCGGAACAATTGAATTTGCACCAAATCTTCCGTTTAAAGGTGTTGTTCCTATCGTTTCAATGTTAAAAGAGCATTTCCCAGGAATTGATAATATTGTTCTTACCAATGATGCCAATGCAGCTGCTATTGGTGAAATGATATATGGCGGTGCCAAGGGAATGAAGAATTTTATCATGATAACTTTGGGCACAGGTCTTGGAAGCGGCATTGTTGTTAATGGTGAATTGGTATACGGACATGACGGTTTTGCAGGTGAACTGGGTCATATCACAGTTTCCCCCGAAGGCAGGGAATGTGGATGTGGTCAGTTTGGTCACCTTGAAACATATTGCTCGGCTACCGGCATGGTACGTACTGCTTTTGAACTTCTTGCCCATCACAATGCAAAGGATAGCGTTCTTGCTGATAAGACATTCAATGAGCTTACATCAAAAGATATATTTGAAGCTGCCAAAGACGGCGACGTAATTGCTAATACTGTTTTCCAGATTACTGGTGATATACTTGGTGAAGCTCTGGCTGATGCTGTTCATTTTACAAGTCCTGAAGCTATATTCCTGTTTGGCGGGCCAACTGCTGCCGGCGATCTTTTATTCAAGCCAATTAAAGAATCGATGGAAAGTCACCTGATGCCTATTTTTCAGAATAAAATTAAAATACTTCCATCTAAATTAAGAATGGGAGATGCTGCAATTGTAGGAGCAAGTGCTCTTGCTGCCAAAAAGTAATTTATTCTCTGAAATCGTTTCTTAATACCCTGAATTCTGTACGACGGTTCAGCCCTTTAGCTATTTCTTTTTGCTGATCGGTTGCAAGCTTGTTTATAAATTCTTCAGTAAGGACATCTCCTGCTTTAAGGAATTCATTTTCTTTGGCAATCTTCTTGTTTATCTTCTTAGGCCAGGTTTCTCCATACCCCTTTGCAACAAGTCGTGCAGGGTTTATTCCTTTGCCAATCAGGTAATCAACAACGCTTTGAGCTCTTTTCTGCGAAAGATCTGAGTTGTATTGAACTGTACCAACAAAGTCGGTATGTGACATTATTTCAATAACGATAGTAGGGTTCAGTTCCAAAACTGTAATTATGCTGTCTAATGCTGTTACAGAACCGGGCAGGAGATCCCATTTCCCGAATTCATAGTTTATATTGTCAACCTTAATTGGTGAATCAGTTGGAGTAAGATTAAGGACAATACTGAAGCTCTTGCTTTCTTCCAGCCCTACAGTAGATACAATCTTCTTTGAGTTCAGGAATCCTTCTTTAAACGCAGCAAATATGTATTCAGTTTCCGGTGACATTTTAAATTGAAATTTGCCATCTTCAGATCTTACCTTCAGCATAGTGCCGTCAGTGGCAATAATTCTTAAGTAAGCATCTTTTAACCTTGACTCCGTTTCTGTATTTACTATTTCACCTTCAACTTTAAAGATTTTAGGAGGAAGAACAAATGAATAAAGATCATCACCCAGAGAACCTTTCCTGTTTGATGCAAACATCCCCTGATCTTTTCCCGGAAGGAAAGTTATACTAAAGTCATCGCCTATTGAATTGATCGGGGCTTTAAGATTTTCAACTACATAATGGGAATTGCCTTCTTTATCGACTTCAAGGTATGCTTTGAAAATATCAAAGCCTCCAAATCCTACATGATAATCAGAAGAGAAATAAATTTCTCCATTATCTCTGACGAATGGAAACATTTCATTGCCCGGAGTATTAATTTCCGGTCCAAGGTTTATAGGGTTTCCCCATGCTTCACTTAGCTTTTCAACTTTCCAGATATCCTTACCGCCATAGCCGTTTGGCAGGTCAGATACAAAATATAATGTCTGCCCGTCTTTAGAAATAGAAGGGTGAGCCGCAATTATGCTATCTGCAACAAGTTCTACCTCAGTAGCTTCTGACCATTCATCCCTGCTCCTTGTCGACTGATATATTTCTGCAGCTAAAGAACTTTTATTGTCAGACCGGCACCTGGTAAAAAACAGGGTGCTTCCATCTGAGGTCATACTTGCACCTCCTTCATCGAAATTTGTGTTGATGAGAAGATCTTCTTCTAGGGGGGTAGGCTTGTCCCATTTTTGTTTTTGTATATCAAAGAAAGTCTTGAACAGGTCGCCATTACGTTGTCCGGTTATTGCACTTTTCTTTTTTCCTTTTGAACCATCGCGGGAAGAAGTAAATATGAGGTTATTTTCCAGTCCCCCTGCAAATACAGGAGAATAATCAGCATCCCGGGCACTTAAAACCTTTTCATGTTTTACTTCAAAACGTGTTGGTTTGTTCAGCCATTCCTTAGTAAACTTACAAGATTCAATTCCATTCATTGCTTCCTTATTGTCGGGAAATGAATCCAGAAAATTATTGTAATATTTTATTGCGTCATCGTATTTCTCATTATATCTGAGGATGTGAGCGTATTTAAGGGTGTTGGAGCTATCTGGATGTTGCCTTGTAATCAGGTTTTTAAATTTGGGTTCAGCTTTTTTATAATCACCGATACGCCAGTAGCAAAGTGCAATCTTGTGCTCAATTTCAAGTCTTTCCTTAGGGTCATCTTCTTTCTTTAGTGCTTCCTGCAATTTACGTGCTGAAGCAAAATATTCACCTATTTCATAAGTCTTAATAGCACTCCTGTATGATGATGCGCAACCTGTTATTATCGAAATAATTAAAATACAACCAATTATGAGTAATAATCTCAACTTCATAAGTAACTTTTAAAATTGGGTTAAATGTAAAGATTTTCAATGAAAACCCGAAGCTATAAATTTTGCATATTTAATAACGGATAATTTATTGTTTAGGTATATGATTTTTGAATAGTTTATATACTAATATCATTTATAACTGAGTACTACCAATGACAGATTTATATTCTTTCACATTCTCATGTTGCTGAAATAATTAGTTGGAACTCACAACTACTGTGATAACAACCAATCAACTTTTAATAAAGGACAATTTTCTCGTTAATCAGGGCTAAAGCCCGATATAACTATTGCTCGTTGTTACCCCGGCCTAAAGGCCAGGGTTAATAAGAAGGAGGAAGCTGCCAATAATAATAACCCTGGCCTTTAGGCCGGGGTAAGCATGAACGCCTGACAACATGGGCTTTAGCCCTAACAGACGAAGTTTACTCCCTGTCATATCCACATTGTTCCTTTCTTTGGTGGTAATTTGTCAGGTATCTGATTAGATTGAAGTATAGAATAATCAGACTTTTGTTTTCGGGTTAAGTAAAAAAGAAAAAGCAGGGCTCAACTAACAAATGCCCTGCCTTTAAAAGAAAAATCATCAAAATTAATGAGTTTCTATATTAATGTCTGCTTCGTTTACTCCGTCAGCTTTTGCTTTTAATACTATATTCCCTTTTTCTTTAGTCGACTGTACTATAACCATTGCCTTACCACTGAACAGGCTTCTTTTCCATTGAGGTTGTGGCATAATAAGCTGAGCAACTCCCGGATCTATATTTGGTTCAGACCACATATATTCAAGATAATATGGTGTTGTTACATAAGTAAGTATGTTTGTCCCGGATTTCAGCATAGATAATTCAGGTTCAAAGCTATATCTGTCAGTATTTTGCTCCATGTCTTTTCCAAGAAGATTGCCATTCAGATATACATCTTGTTTATTTCCGATAGTTCTGAGATAAAGCATAACTTTGCCTTTGTCAAAGTCTTCCGGCAAGTCAAACTTAGCCCGGTAAACAATTGCTTCAGCTTTAATTCTCTTTTGTGAAAAAGCTTTAATCCATCCTGTTTCATCATTACCTGACAATATATCTTTCAGGTTTAAATTATCACCTGATTTCATTGTCATATTCTCAAATACCAATGGTTTAACAGATTCAATATACTTATCGTTTTCGAGGCATGTGGGATCACCATTGCCAACTCCAATAATCTTTCCCGGGCCTTCAATTTCAAATGAAACAAGGTTTTCTGCATCGGGTACTTCACGTCCCTTTATGTCTTTGGCAGATACAGTTATTACTGATAAGTCTCTTCCGTCAGCAGTAATGATTTGCTTGTGGGATTCCATTGCCAGAGATGCAGGTTTATCGGTAGTTTCAATAATTTCTGATAAAGATTTCTTTCCATTCTTATAGCCAATGGCTTTAAGAGTGCCCGGTTTATATGCTACTTCCCATTCAAGATGAGAATTTTTCTCCATAGTCTTTTTGCCCAGACTTTTGTTATTCAAAAACAATTCTACCTGATCGCAATTGCTGTAGGTGACAACTTTTATCTTTTCACCTTCTTTCCCTTTCCAGTTCCAGTGAGGAAGTATGTGTAAAACAGGTTCGTTTCCCCACCATGATTTAAGATACCAGACATTATCCTTTGGGAATCCGCACACATCGTACATTCCGAAATATGAATTTATTGAAGGCCATCCGTAAGGAGTAGGTTCACCCCTGTAATCAAATCCTGTCCAGATGAACATACCGGCAAGGTATGGTCTTGAATCGTAATACTTCCAGCAATCTTCAATAGGGCAGAACAGACCATTAAATGTCCGGCGGTCGTACGCTGCAATATGTTGTTTTACCGGGTCATCAAAATAAATGCCCCTGGTAGTGTTTGTTGATCCTTCTTCAGTGCCTAACGATGGAGTATTTGGAAAATTTTTATGATATTCGTCTGTATTACCTTGAAAAAGATAATTAAAGCCCATTACTTCAATGTGTTTGGAAACGCCCTTTCCCCATCCGCCACTGCTGGCACAGTTAATTGGACGAGTATGATCAAATTTCTTTGCAAAAGACTGCATTTCCTGAATAATTCTTTCACCGGTTATATTGCCTTCGATTGCCCATTCTTCATTTCCCATACTCCATAATATAACTGAAGGATGGTTTCTGTCTCTTTTAATTAATCTTTCAATTTGATTTTTAATAAAAGGGGCTGTTCCCATAAGGCGGTGTTCATCAATGATTAACATGCCAATACGGTCGCAGGCATCGAGCAGGGCAGGGGAGGCAGGATTGTGAGAGCTTCTGATTGCATTGCTCCCCATCTTTTTAAGTTGAGAGACCCTGTAGTTAATAAGTTCATCGGGCATAGCAGTTCCAACACCTGCATGATCCTGGTGATTATTGGTTCCTTTGAGCTTAACATGCTTCCCATTTAAGAAGAAACCTTCATTTGCATCAAAACGTATGGTTCTTAAGCCAATTACAGTTTCGTAAGTATCAATTGTAATATTGTTTTTTTCAATAGTAGTAACGACTTTATGAAGATAAGGATCTTCAATAGACCAAAGGTGAGGATTGCCAACCTTTAATTTCTGAATATCAGTGATCTGATCTCCGTTCTTAAGGTTTGAAACATAAGAGTCAGTTTGTGAAATAACTACATTGTCAGCATTGAGCAATTTGTGTCTGACAATAAAGTCGGCGTTATCAACTGATTCATTAACTATTGTAGCTTCGATATTTACTATTGCATTATTCTCATCAAGTTCAGTATAAATGAAAGTGCCATCTGAGGCAATATGCAGCGGGCTTGTTTTATTCATCCATACATGTCTGTAAATACCTGCGCCTTCGTAGTACCACCCTTCTTCAAAAGTTACATCAGCCCTTACAGATATTACATTTTTGCCGTTATAATTCAGATATTGAGAAATATCATAAGTGAAAGTATAATATCCGCTGGTTTCATTTCCTAAGTAATGGCCATTAATCCAGACTTTTGAATCGCGGTGTACACCTTCAAAAGTTATTGAAATCCTTTTCCCAAGGTCTGATTCAGGAATAAAGAATTCTTTTCTGTACCAGCCCACACTTACATCAGGGAAATTTCTGCCTATGGCTTTATATCCGTGACTATGACTTCCTTTAGCATCGAAAGGTTGTTCTACTGCCCAGTCGTGTGGAAGATCAAGCGCTCTCCATGCTCTGTCGTCGAAGTTGACAGCAGCAGGGCCATCACCATATCCGGCTTTGGCAAAGAATGAAAAGTATGCAGTTCCGTGAGAGAAATCTTTTACGGCATCAGAAGGATAACCGTATGCAAACTTCCATGATTCATCAAAAAGAATCCTT
>JAGODU010000025.1 GCA_017998095.1 Prolixibacteraceae bacterium
GAAGTAGCCCCTTGTCTTTCCTCTTAAATACAATACTCCCGGCAATAAATAATGAACACCAGAATCATGGGCATTATAGCAAATAGAATTCAGGTTATCCTGATCATCAGTCAGATAAGGAATTATTGGCATGAAATGTAACCCGATTGAAGCATTGGTTTTTCTGAATTCCTTAAGCATTCCAAATCTTTTTACACTGCTGCATGAGCCGGGTTCAATCTGTTCCCTTGTCTCTTCGTTGGTAGTTGTAATAGTTGTTGCAACATTGATGTATGTGATTTTTGACAATTCATCAATTAAATCATAATCCCTTAAAATAAGATCAGATTTAGTAGAAATGATAGCAGGCGTTTTGTATTTAATGAGCAGTTTAAGAATTTCAGGCATAAGCTTATAGTCTGATTCACAAGGCTGATAGCTGTCGGTCACTCCGCCAATATTAACAACTTCTCTGTTCCAGCTTTTCTTTTTTAATTCGGTCTCCAGGACATCAACAATGTTAGTTTTAATGTGAATACTTTTAAAATAGTCGTTGTCATTCAGGTAATCATGAGAATAAATTGCATAACAATATTTACATTCATGCTCGCATCCCCGGTATATATTAAGGTCCCAGCCATAAGGAATCTTTCTTTTCAGTTTGTTTAATGCTGATGAACAGGTAATTTCTTTTCTATTTATAGTCATTATTTAAATGTTTATAAAGCTGCCTTTCTAAAATCTGGAATTACTTATTTTGTAAACAAACTAAACTAATAAATTTCTATTGCTTATCACAGCTTTAAATTCCAAAATCAAGATATAATTTTTATTGTTATTAACAACTTCTGTTTAAATAATGACGTATATTGTGAGCTGAAAATTATTAGCCAAATAAAAACAAAATGTATAAACGTATTCTCATTTGCCTGTTGCTTATTCTGCCGGGTGTAGTATGGTCTCAACCAGACACTAAACCATTGTCTTTAAAAGAACAAAGAAAGCAACGTCCGTTGTATATTAAAATGACTACAGGTTCAGGTATATCCTATTATAATGATTTTGCCACATCTGCATTGACATATATGGGATTTCCAATCTATTTCAGCGGATCCTTGCTTAGGAGTGATCATATGAAGGAATCTGAATTAGGATTTGGTATTACAGATGGTTCCAACTGCTTGGCACTTGCCGGAGATGATGTTTATTATTCTTCTTTTGAAAATATAGAATTGTTTTATGGTCAGCTTTATAAAGTTAACTTATTGAGTGCCGAAAGGTTAAACTTTAAATTAGGTTGGAAATTACACAATGCCTTTATTTTAAGGAGCAACTCCGATTTGCTGAATAATGCAAATGGGGCTGAATTATTTCCTTCATTAATGGGGTCGTTTAAAGTAAGCGCTGATTTAAGCAGAAGGCAAACTGTAGAAAAGAAATTCCTGTTTATCAGGTATAAGTTGAATCCTGTAAAAAGGGATCTTTCTTTCGGGATGAATATTGGTATAGTAAACGGTGTTTATAGAAACAAGTTTGCATATATTGGTCAATCTGATCTATTGAATGATTCTAAGATATTTGATAACTATCAATTCAATATATTAACCGGGTTCAGGGCTTCTACTTCACTCGATTATACAGTTTTTCTGAATAACAAGAATGCCCTGAGGTGTTCATACGTATGGGATGTGTATAAGTCGGGGAAGCAAATTGAAACCTTCCAGTTAGCCAATCATTCTTTGAGAGTGTCATTATTGTTCAACCTTAATAACAGATAGAGAAAATGGAAAAGGTTTTTATTATTCTGTTTACAGCATTTGCTTTTAGTTCATGTGAAATGTTCATTATGGAAGGGGATAAGAGCTCTTCTAAGGCAACAGATAATTTTGAATATCTCTGGAATGAATGTAATTTGAAATACTCCTATTTCGATTTAAAAAAGATTGATTGGGATAGCATTAAAGATGTTTATTCTCCAAAGATATACGATGAGATGTCTGATGACTCATTGTTTGATGTTCTGGGGCAAATGCTCAATGAATTAAAGGATGGGCATGTAAATCTTAAGTCTTCATTCAATCGATCTTTTTATGGTTTCAGATATAAAGGACAGGATAATTTTGAATGGAGGATAATAGAAGATAATTATCTGCATAACTATTATAAAAGGTCTGGTCCCTTTACACATGACTTCATTGCTGACGGACAGGTCGGATATATTCGTTTCGGAGAGTTTACCGGAGAAATAGATTCACTCAACTTTGATTATGTCCTTGAAAGATATAAAGATACCAAAGGTCTTATACTTGACTTAAGAGAAAACGGAGGGGGTTATGTTTCTGATGTTTTTAAGATATTAAACAGATTTGTTGATACAACCACATCAGTTTATTACACAAGGATAAAAAGCGGTCCGGGTCATAATGATTTCACTGAACCTGAGGTTTATAATCTTAAGCCCTACAAAGGACTAAAATACAATAAAAAGGTTGCAGTGCTCACCGACAGGGGAACTTTCAGTGCTGCTTCTTTTACTTCACTGGCAACAAAGGCTATTCCAAATATGATTCTTATTGGCGACACTACAGGTGGGGGATTAGGATTGCCAAATGGTGGACAGCTGCCCAACGGATGGATATACAGGTTTTCAATAACTCAAGCCCTTACCCTTGATTTAGATGAAAGCTATGAAAACGGGGTTCCTCCTGATATATATGCAAAGCTCGACTGGACTGATCTTACCAAGGATGAAATAATTGAAAGAGCATTGGTTGAATTGCTGAATTAATACTATTTAGCCATTGCTAAAGTTTTCAACTCTTTTGGCATTTTTTCTATCGCATACCTTAATGATGTACGGGGCATAATGGCCTTCTTAGACATTACATAATCAAATACTTCTTTTTGATATGCCTGACTTGCAGCTTTAAGCATCCAGCCGTATCCTTTTTGTACCATGTCATCTTTGTCAAGTAATAATATATCGGCTATTTCAAAAATATCATTTAAAAACAAACCTTTCCTGGCAGGTATTATTAATGAAACTGCAGCAGCTCTTTTTGTCCATCTGTTTTGGGAAACAGCAAATTCCTTTAGCTTGCTGATATATTCGGGATACATCATAACGAAGTCTCCTATTGTGTGATTGCAGAGAGTATCACATGATGCCCAGTTTGCTATGTAGCAGTTGATCCACTTTTCAAATATTGCAAAGTCAGAGGGCTGATATCTTTTATTTATTAAATGTGACCAATTACATGCAATAAAAGATTCTTCCAGATAACCTGATTGCCATAATTCTTCACAGATGTTGAAGATTTCAGCTTTGTCAAGATCTTTAATTTTTTTGAAATATTCTTTAGCAAGCTTTCCTACAAGATCAGTCTTTATTCCATACGGTTTTATTTCTTCTTTAAAGAATTTGAAGCTTGTTTCTTTAGTTTTCTCATCGCTCAGTGCAACAAGTTCTTTGCGTAATTCAAGAATTATATTCTTCATAATGATAGTTTGGTATTTCATTTCAAAAGTAATGAAATGTTAAATAACTTAATTAGTTATTTTTTGTAATCCATTAATCTTTTTAATTGCATTCATTATGAATATTATTGGCTGCACTTGATATCCCATTTTGTGAAAGCTGCCTATAAAGTAAGTATCTGTGTATTCATTGTAGTACATAAAAGCACCGGTTGATCCTGAGTTACCTATTATCTCGTATTTCTCTGGCATAAACATAAATTTGAAGTTCATCAATCCATATCCATAATTAATACCTGGTCCCATCTTAGCAAAGTCCTTCATTTTCTGGTATGTTTCTTTAGTTACTATCTTATTTCCAATAACAGCTTTCATGAATGTAAGCATATCTTCAGAAGTTGAAACAATTCCTCCGCTTGCCCAGCTCATGCTTATGCTTTTTGCATTCGACAGATTAATTCCTTTGTAATAAAAATCGACCATTGGAATATTTCTTCCTGACATTGGTTCAGAATAAAAAATCATATATGTGTCATTCATCATAAGTGGTTTAAAGATGTACTCTTTGTAAGCTTCATGCAATGGCATTCCTGTTATTCTTTCAATTATTAAACCTAAAAGCTGGTAGTTTGTGTCTGAATAATGCATTCCCTTGCCCGGCTTGAATTTGGGTTTCAGGTTATTCTTAGTCCACTCAATAGTCTCTATTGGTGTCCAGAAATGGCCGGTGTCTGCCATCATAAATTGAATTCCATTTATCCCCGAACTGTTTTTATCAATGTAATAATCTGCAATTCCTGAGGAATGATTTAGTAAATGCCTTATTCTGATTTCTCCGGAATAATCAACACCTTTGAAATGATGCAATCCGTTAATAATTCCTGAATCCAGGTATTCCGATATTTTATCGTTGAAATCTATTAACCCTTTTTCATATAAAATGCTTATCACCATTGAGGTTACAGTCTTTCCAATACTGGCAAAATGGTATGGCTGGTCAGGATTAATGTCATTTGTAGAGTTGTTTTTTATTGCAGTTTTCCAATGTATGTCAAGAGTAGGAGAGTCGATAAGAAGGTAACCTGTATTCATTTGGTTTTTTTTACAGGCTTGCTTACTAAATGAGGCAAATACTTTGTTTTTAATTTTATCACTTACTTCCTGAGACTTTAATTGAGAAGACATTACACAAATGATTAGGATTAAAAATAATTTTGTTTTCATCTTTTTTCCGCAAACCTACCTTCGATATTTATCCAAATCAATCGGGAGAAAGTATGATTTTTGATAATTAGTAAAAAATCATACTAAAGTATGAGGTGTAATATTGATTGAAGGAAAGGATCTCTTACTTGCTGCGAAGTAAATTTGATAACTCCAGTCTGTTTCTGACTTTTGTCTTTGAATAGATGTTAGAAACGTGAGTTTTTACTGTTGGCAATGAAATATTTAACTGATCTGCTATTTCTGTGTACTTTTTTCCTGAAATCAATAAGGTCATTACTTCTTTTTCACGCTGACTAATCCCCAACTCTAAGATTCTTTCTTCCTCCAATATCATAGAGTCATTCTTAGCTGTTAGTTTTCTAATGTCAACAGGGATTTTTAATAAAGACATTATCATTCCAAATATTGCAACAATGTTTATTCCTTTCCTGCTCAGGATAATATTAGTTCTTTCATGGCCTATGCTAAAAAAGGTGATAAGCGCAATAGTCATTATAATCAGAATAAAAACTGCAATTACTCTTTCATTTCTTTCATTAGGTCTTATCAATGCTTCAGGTTTTGTAGTCAGGATATGTAACATTGAATAAAAAACAGTAAGAAAAATAAACGCTGATGATATATAGATTAGAGTCAAATTAGAACTTTTGGTAAAGAATAATATTGTTATCAGTATTGCAACAACGATACCTGTAGTAATAAGCACTGTATTTCTTAAAGAGCGACGTTTTGTAGTTCTTTCTTTGTGAATATTGACAGGAACAGCAACTCCAAATAAGATTACAGAGTAGTTTATTAATAGTGTTTGAATGTTAATAACATTTGGATCAGTGACGGTGAATATTCCGTGAATAGTCAGGAATACTATTAAAATTAAAAATGATGCAGTAAAAAAGACTGTTTCTTTATATTCAAGTTCCTTCAGACTACAAATAATTTGCAGTATCAAAGTTGTTAGTCCGAATGAATATGAAATCAGCAGTAAAGCTATACTAAAAATCTCCATCACCTTCTCGCTGTTTGGTTTCCTTTATGCTTAAAGTTTATATTTCAAAAATCATAATTTTTAAAGTGACTTCCAAATTTTTTAAAATTATAATGCTTTAATACTGATTATTCCGGTTCTTCCAGCTGAATCGTTTGCGCTTATTTTTATTTCACCCTTTGTATTTCCTATTTTTAAAAGTGCTGTTGCAATTCCTGCTTCAGTCTTAATTTCTCCGGGATTTAAAACTACTGCATCTCCTTCAATTATAAATGTTAAAGGTATATTGTTTTCCGGCACAACGGTATTGTTTTCATCTACCAGACGGGCATAGATAAATATTACATCATTGCATCCTGCCTTTGGTTCTTTCCCGCTAATATCTGCATTTATTTCAAGCTTTACAGGTGCTTCAGGTGTTCTGACTGAATGTGTTGAAGCTTCTTTCCCTTTGATATATCCTTTTGCAATAAGTTCGCCTTTTACAAATTCACTGAGATTGAATATTGTAGAAGAATGGTTTACTGAGACTTGTTTTTTCCCAAGACTTGTTCCATTTAAAAATAGTTCTACCTCATCGCAATTGCTGAATACCTTTATATTCAAAGGAGATTTTTCATTGTAATATGAAGCAATGTAAACCATTGGTCCGCTGCTGTATAAAGTTGAAGTCTCTCCTGCATCACGCTGGCTTCTGAAAAAAAAGTAACTAAATTTTGGCAACCTGTCAATACTCATTATTCCTGATGATTCCAGGTCGTTTGAATATCCTCTGTTATAATCATACATTACCCAGTATCCATCGCCTACAGCCGGTATTGTACGATTATCGAAAAATGCTTCTTCAATATTGGCTGATTGCTGGAGCAGTCTTTTTTCTCCGTCACTCAATAACTGACGACTCGAGCGTTCTTCCTGTAAAAGATTTTGCCAGCTATCCTGATTAAGACCTGCATTCATTGCATAGTATTCCCAGTCACCATATTCTGAAACCATATACGGTTTTGATGTTTCTTTGTAATGTTGAAGACGGTGTTGCCTTGCCTGCAGATATATGTCATATCCGTATTCCTGCCATCCTGCTGAATAGCACTGATCACCCGGATATTCTTCATGGGTAATTTTCTGCAATTCATCAATGAAAGGTTCATCCATCCATGATTCATTCAATGATAATTCCCATGCTATTACACAAGGATGATTCCTGTCTCGCCTGATAAGTTCTCTTCCTGTTTGAAATACCTGATTTTGAAAAGCAGTGTCAGTTGAGTAGTATTGCCAACCTAATATTGCATCGAGAACAACAAGTCCCAATTGATCGCAGGCATCCATAAATGCAGGTGAATGAGGGTAATGCGATAATCTGACATAATCAAAACCTGCTTCCTTGATTTTAACTGCATCACGATATTGTGCTTCATTGCTCAACGCATAGCCAACATACGGATATTCCTGATGACGATTTACGCCTCTTAGAAACATTTTCTCTCCATTAATATAAAATCCTTCTTTTAAGAATTTTATATTCCTGATACCTATTTGCGTTTCAACAATATCTGTAATTTTACCTTTTGATTTAATTTTCGTCTTTAAAAGATATAAGGAAGGATTCTTTGGTGACCACAATTCAGGGTTCTTTACTTCCATCCGCGATATTACTTCTGATGATATTCCTGAGCCTAAATTTTTCTCTTCCGATTCAATTGAAGTAATTAGTACCCCTTCTTTCCAGAGTTCATTTATTACAGTTATTTTCCTGTTTTTAGAATAATCGTTTAAGATATCAGCTTTTACTTCTATTTCAGCCTTTTCTTTTTCCACATAAGGATAGGTTACAAATATTCCTCCTCCGGCAATTTTATCAGTGTAAATCTCATCGGTAATGTGTAGTTTGTCTTTTACTATCAGGACTGCATCGCGGTAAAGACCTCCGTACATGTTGAAATCAAGACTTCTCATTGGCTTAGGACCTGTAACCGGGTTGTCTTTATTATCCAGTCTGACAAGCACTTCATTTGTTTTGTTTTGCCTTGCTACTTTGGTGAAATCAATAACTACCGGAAGATATCCTCCTTGTTTTGCTGCCAGCTTTTTACCGTTTACCCAAACCTCACAAACATTCATTGCCCCTTCAAACCTTAAAAAGAACTTTTTCCCGCTGCTCTTTTCCGGCAGATTAAATGTTTTATAATACCAGCATATCCCTTGCCACTGACCGTCCATTACTTTTGGTTCTATCTTTGGGGTATGGGGCAATGTAATTTTTTCCCAGTTTAATATAGCAAGATCTTTCCCCGATAGATCTTCATCTGAAATCATAAACTGCCAGTTATCATTAAACACGATTGGTGATACTACTTTTTTACACCCGCCCGATATAATTAAAACAGCTATTAGTATAGCTATCAGTTTAATTTCTCTTTTCATCTCTTTATTTTCTGAAAGCTGTAATTCCTTTTAATGCATTTCCATTCTCATCAAACAAACCTCTGCCAAGATAGTACATACCTGCTTCAGGCAATGGTATTCCTTCGGGTTCCCAATAAAATATCCCTTTTACCTTTGGATAATTTTTTGCAATACTATCAAGTTTTATAAGAAAATCGTATTGCCCCTGAGGGGTTGGAGGGAAGGGTTTTATATCAAATACCCATTCTGATGGTTCCGGATAATATCCGTTTGAATAATAGGCTGTTTCGACAATGTATATGTCTTTATTCAGATTCTCGGACATCCATTTCATGTTTTCTTCAAGATCATTGAAATCACCATGCCACCATGGATAATAACTTTGTCCAATAACATCAAACTTAACTCCCTGTTCGGCTATCTTTTTGAAAAAGTATTCTGTGTCCTTACGGTTTCCGCCTTTGTCAATGTGTATCATTATTGGTACTTCAATATCTCCATAAGCATCTTTAACTCCGGCTATCCCTGCTTTCAATAGTGTACAAAAAGAAGACCAGTCTTCACCTTCTTCTTTGTAAATCTTGCCTTCAGGCCAAATAAATCCGGGTGTTATTTCATTTCCTACCTGAACCATATCGGGTAGTACTCCCGAAGCTTTCATTGCTTGTATGACGTTCTTGCTATAACTGTACACACTGTCAATAAGTATATTGAATGGAAGACCTTCCCATGAGCGTGGTTTTATTTGATGTGCAGGATCTGCCCAGGTATCTGAATAATGAAAGTCAAGCAAAAGCTTCATGCCAGCCTCTTTTATTTGTTTCGAAAGAGCAATAGTATATTCAAGTGAATTGCACACCGGACCTTTATCTTCAGGATTATTGAAAAGTCTTACCCTGCCGTAATTATATCCGTTTTCACTGAATATCTCCAATGCCGGTTTTACTTTGCCATTGACCTTGTAAGTGCCACCATTGTCTTCTATTTTTTTTACTACTGAAAAGTCTCCACCGTATATGAAAGAAGATTGTTCGCTTTCAATATTTTTCTTGCACCCTGCGATATTCAGGGTCATAATAAACCCAATCAGATATATTATATTACTTTTTGAATGTATACGCATAATTCATGAAGTTTATCCCTTGATTCACATTACTGTTGAAATCAAATAAAGAATTTGTTTCCTGGCCATATCCAAGACTTGAATTTACCCATGCCGGTTCCCAGTAAAATATTCCTTTTCCACCTGCTGTTATTACTGTCTGGCTCAAGTCCCGCAAATAATTAAACTGTCCTGTCTTTGAAGCAGGATATCCGTTAAGCTCTATCTGAGTATTATAAATCTTGCCATCACGTGAAGTATTTGTCCACTGATAAGCAGTTTCAACGATCATAACTTCCTGAGTGAAATTCATCTTTAACTGTTTGATTACTGCAGCAAGTTCGTTGAATTTTATCTTAGCCCACTGGTCATAGTATGAAATGCCCATTATGTCGAAGTCGGTCACTCCTGAATTTATTAGATTGGTAAACCTCCATACTGCACCGGCGTTATCTGCATAGTGAATTATAATTTCAGGTTTTATGTCAGAAGTTACAGAGAAATCACGAACTGCCCTAATGCCACTGTTCAATAAAACTGCAAGTGAAGCATCTGTTTCCCCAACAGGCAACAACATTCCCGGATTTATTTCATTACCAAGCTGAATCATCTCAGGTGTAAGGTTTTTATCTTTTAGATATTCCAATACAGCAAGGGTATAGTTGTATAGAGAGTCCTTCATGATATTTAGATTCAAACCTTTCCATGCTTCAGGTATTTTCTGGTTTGCAGGGTCGGCCCATGTGTCAGAATAATGAATGTCAAGACAAACTTTCATCCCCATATTTTTAGCCCTTTGAATGGTCTTGCTGACATCTTTTAATCCACAGTATCCTGGTTTGTAAAGCTGACTGTAACCGTCTTTTGAATCAGGATTATGGAAAAGCCTTACACGAATTACTTCGCAACCATGATTTTTGAATATTGTAAAAGGATCTCTGACTATTCCACTGTCCTTATATACAGCACCATAATCTTCAACCATATTAACTGCTGAGAGGTCAGCTCCAAAATAAAAATCGTTTTCTTCCTGCTTTGGTCCTTCAGGATTGTCAGGTTCCTTATCACAAGATGTAAATATTAATGAAAGGATTAAAAACAAAGCACTTAAAATGACTTCTATTTTATTATATAACATGATATCTATGGTTTCTGTTCTTCTTTTCACAAAGTTATTAAAAAGAGGCCGGATAAAAATACGGCCTCTTTTCAGAGATGTCTTTAAACTTGCAATTACTCTTCAGCAACTGTGTACGTTGCTGTTTGAAAATCAAATGTTAATTTATATGTTCCGTCTTCCGGCGGTGATAAGAATTTCTTACTTCCCCAGCTATAGGCAGAGCCTTCTCCATCCCATACAAATGAACCTTCCCAGATCATTGTATTTCTGTCGAGGGCAGGGTCAATACGATAGCATGGTGTCCAGTTTGCTCCGGTGCCATCAGTTATTAACTCGTAATCAGTTGCTGCTTTTATGAATATTGTTATGGTGAATTTGGTAGTTCCTGTTTTAGTGAATTGCCTTTCAGCAGGGAATGGTGTTACCCATCCTCCGTCAAGTCCGTCACCCCAAATCCATAATTCAGCAGGCACTTCTATTACCGGGGGTCCTGTAACATCAAGCACAGTAAATGTTGCATTCTGGAAGTCAAATGTTAACTTATACATACCATCTGAAGGTGGGGTCTTGAATTTTTTACTTCCCCAGTTGTAATCTGATCCGTTGCCATCCCAAACAAATGTTCCTCCGTTTGCTACAGCAACAGGATCAACAGACGGGTCAAGACGATAGCAAGGTGTCCAGTTTGAACCTGTTCCATCGGTTACTAGTTCATAGTCGCTATTGCCATTTAACTGGATTGTTATTGAAAATACAGTTGCTGATTCTTTTGTGAACTTCTGATCAGCAGGGAATGGAGTAGCCCATCCTGCAGGTATTGCATCACCACAGATATAAAGTTCAGCAGGTACAGCAATTGCAGGTGGTATAACTGTAGTATAAGGAGTTATAGCTATCTTTTGAACATTGGATACAAGGGTGTCTGAATAAAAGAAAATTGACCTTACCCTCATGTAAATATCATTTGCAACATCAGGTTCACAATCAAGATCGAGCATCATCTTGTTTAATTTATAAACAGAAAATGATTGCTCCAGATTATTTTCAGCTGCTATTGATGTGATACTGCTGAATGCCTGGTCTTTCGAGATTTCAAGGATATATTCACCTACTACATCTCCGTTTTCTGTTTCTGTCAGATAACCTGGTGCAGTCCATGTCAGTGTTATTGCATTGTTTGCCGAATCAGCTCTGGTTAATGAAACCTGAGTTGATGATGCAGTAAGTACTGGTGCCGTTCCTTCTTTTATTGTTGTTTTTAGAAGGTCTGTTTCACATGCTGTGAAAAACAGCATCATTACTGCAATAATGATTAAATATATTTTTTTCATACTTATTCAGTTAATCTGTTAATATTTATCATTCTGTTCCAGATTTGGATTAGCCAGTATGTCAGAAGTAGGAAGCGGGAAAATATTGTATTTTTCATTTACCTGTGTTCCTTCTCTGACGCCGCCTTTCCATGCCCAAAGATAGTCTCCTGTTGTGAGCTTGTTATAACGGATCAAATCTGTACGTCTTTGAGCTTCCCAATATAATTCACGTGCCCTTTCATCAAGAATGAAATCAATTGTGAGATCTCCGGCTGAAATGTTTCCTTCACTGCTGCCGGGATTGTTGGCATATGCTCTTCCTCTCAGCTTGTTGATATATGACAGCGCAGTTGTTGCATCTCCGCCTGTTCCTCCTCTTAATACTGATTCAGCATAGTTGAGATATATCTCTGCCAGTCTGAATACCGGAAAGTCAATATCACTGATGTTGTTATAGCTGTTGTTTTGTACCGGAGCACTGCCATTCCTGTTAAGATTTCTAAATTTAAAGCTTGAATAACCGTTGAGTGATGTCCCCAGATCATCACATGTTAAAGTTTGACCTTCAGTCCAGAATGCAGCTCTTCTGTCTGCAGTTGTATCAGCAGTAGGGAAGAGTGCAGGGATAGATTCTGTCATTCTTAATGAGCTCCATGAATTACTCATGCCATTTACTTCAGCCGGTACACCTGATGCTCCCAGAGCCAGATAATTTGTTCCACCCCAGGTTACTTCATTTGTATTGTCAAAGTTCATGGTAAAGATAAATTCATTTGTATTAAGATAATTATCTGCAAGCATGAGCCAGTTGTAATTGCTTTCAAGTGTATAGCCTGCATTTATTACTTTTGAGCTGTATGTGATAGCTTCAGTGTATTTTGCAGTTCCTGTATATACTTCTGCATTTAAGTACAACCTTGAAAGCAATGCCCAACATGCTCCCTGATCAGCACGACCCCATTCATTTGTTTTTGCGGCTAAAAGAGTTGTTTCTATTGCTTTCAATTCTGTTTCAATATAATTGAACAAGTCAGCTCTCTTGATTTGCTTTGGCACTTCTCCTGCTGCCAGCGATGTTTCTGTTGCAAACGGCGGATTGCCATACAAATCCATCAGTATCCAGTAGAAATATGCTCTCATGAATCGAGCTTCTGCAACATATTTCTTGATTGTTTCTGAATCACCAGCCGAGAATCCTCTTTTTGAAAGATTGTCATCTGACGACTCAATGATGAAATTATTGCAGAGTGTAATGTTGTACATCAGGCTGGTATAAACTCTCCCCATTGCAACATTATCAGCTGTCCAGTTAAAAATGTGATATGATAATATTCCATTGTCATCCCATGTTGAAACAGCTTCATCTGTTGTCAGTTCCTGCATGTTCCAGTAGTTTCTCAAAAAGTCGTTATATGCCATCGTAGCATATATTGTTATCAGACTTTGTTTATAGCCGTTAATATCACTGTACTGAATGTCGTTGCTGGTGCCGTTGGTCGGAAACCTGTTAAGATCATCTGTACATGAAAACAGAAATACCATTGAAAGGAGCATCCCTGTAATTATATTTTTATTCATTCGTTTCATTTCGAATCATTTTATAGTTTTCTGTTTCTTAAAAATCAAGAGTTAATCCTAATGCAAATACTCTTGGTATAGGGTAGTTACCTCCGAAGTCAACTCCAAAAGAGCTTCCGCTTGAGCTTGTATGTGAACTTGATTCAAAGCTTCCACTTGTACTTCCTGAATTTTCAGGATCCTGACCGGGATATTTTGTGAATGTATATACATTCTGTACTGATGCAGTTATATTCAAATCTGCATTAGAATTGAAGCTTTTGAATATATTGTTGAAGTTATAGCTCAGACTTATATTGTCAATCTTCAGAAATGATGCATTGTGAAGGTAATAATCACTGTACTTCTGAGCCTGACTTGTACTCATCTTGAATTCTGAATCATAATAAGCAGTGCTCATGTTGTATGGTGCCATCCAACCATATACAGCCACGAGATTATCTCCCGGATTATAATAAATGTGATGACCAATATTTGCATGACATGCTACCGAAGCTGTCCAGTTCTTATATGTAATATTGGTATTGAACCCCAATATGTAATCAGGAATTGAACTTTCTGAACGATAACGATCTTTATCATTTATCAAACCATCCTTATTTACATCAAGCATTGTTTCTTCAAGTGGTGTTCCGTCAGTATCATAAACCTGATGGTATAAGTAGAACACATTGCGGCTGTACCCAACAGTGTTTACAAGATAATTACCGGAAAACAAACCTACAGTACTATCACCTGTCATAGAAAGATTTGTAATTACATTTTCATTATAAGCAAAGTTAAATCCAAGATCCCAGATAAAATCTTTTGTCTTGACAGGTATAGCCTTAATGTTTAGTTCTATACCTTTGTTTTCCATATTGCCAATGTTCTTGGTAATAGAACTTGTAAAGTCAGTTCCTAAAGGAACATTTACTGTATTCAATAAATCTGATGTTTTCTTGATATAAGCATCAATGCTTCCTGATAATCTGTTGTCGAAGAATCCCCAGTCAAGACCAATGTTGCTGGTTGCTGTCTGCTCCCATTTTCTGTTTCTGTCAGCTGCTGAAGGAATGGCTCTGCGATAAACTGTATTGCCAATTACATATTGCTCGGTTTGTTCACCCTGTGTATAAGTAGGTATGTAATCGTAATTGCCTATACCATCCTGTTGGCCGGTAACTCCATATCCAATCCTTAATTTAAGGTCTGAAACAGCTTCACTGTTTTTAAGGAATCCTTCTTCTTTAATTTTCCATGCAAAAGCTACTGAAGGGAATAACCCCCAGCGATTTGATTCTGCAAATCTTGATGAAGCATCGTTACGTATTGTTGCTGTCAGCAAATACTTGTCCTTTAAGAAATAATTCAAACGGGCATATACTGATATCAATGTATGTTGAGGTTTATCAAATAAGTATGCAGGTGCTGAATTAGGCTGTTCTACTCCCAATGCATTATATGATGGGTAATAGTAGTTTGTTGTAAGGAAATCATTATAAGAGTATCCTGCCATTACATCTATCCTGCTGTCTATCGATGATAAATCTTTTATGTAGTTGAGGTAAGATTCAAAATATAAATTTCTGACATCTTCACTTGGATCTGCATCATATTTGCTTCCAAGTGATATGTTATTTTCAAAAGCGGTTTCAGGTGCAAAATAATTGCTCTTCGATCTTGAAATGTCATAACCTGTGTTTATATTGATATGTAAGTCGGGCAGAAAATGAACTTTATAGTCAAGCTGCAGGTTTCCAATGCTTCTCATTGAACTTCCTGTTGAATGAACTTGTTCCAGCATTCCTACAGGATTCAAATGTCCGTGAAGAGTAGCAGGATTTGTTGCATATTGTTCGTACTCAAAATATCCTCCGAAGTTCGATGTTTCTGTTCTTACAGGTTGAGTAGGATCAAAAGTTATTGCACTGCTTATTGCCCTTGTGTCTGCCCACCTTTGGTTTTCCATCGATCCTTTTAGGTTGAGGTTTACCTTAAGATGATCATTTAATAATACAGGACTGATATTCAGCATTGCTGAAACTCTTTCAAAATTGCTGGTTTTGACTATGCCATCCTGGTTTAAATACCCAATTGAAAATCTGTAAGGAAGGTTCTTTATCCCTCCGGTCAGACTTATATTATTGTCTGTTCCAAAAGCTGTTTGATAAATTTCATCCTGCCAGTCAGTTGAAGCTGTTCCTAATCCCAGCTCTTCAACAGTCTTACCTGAATATGCGGCAGCTGTTTTTGCTACTTCTCTGAATTGATCAGCAGAAAGTACTGGTACTTTATCTTTTAATTGAAATATAGATCCTTTCGATGAAACTGTAACTTTCAATCCTCCTGTTTGTCCTTTGTAAGTACTTATTAATATAACCCCGTTTGAAGCTCTTGAGCCGTAAATTGCTGACGCTGAAGCGTCTTTAAGTACGCTAAAAGATTCAATGTCATTTGGGTTTAATGAGCTTAAAAATCCTGCTCCATTGCCCCAGCCTTCAACAGGAACACCGTCAATTACAATAAGAGGATCGTTGCTTGCATTTAATGAAGCTCCGCCTCTTATTAGGAATGAACTTCCTGCCCCCGGCTGACCACTCACAGGAATTACCTGTACACCCGGAATCTTATTGGCAATAAGTTGTTCAGCATTTGAAATAGAACCTTTTTGAAAATCAGTTTTGCTTACCGTCGATACTGCTCCGGTGATATCTTTTTTTCTTGCTGAACCATATCCAATGGCTACAACTTCTTCCAATCCAACAACCCCTTCCTGTAAAATTACATTTATGGTTGAACGACCGTTTACTTCTTCTTCAAGCGGTGTGTATCCGATGAAAGAAAAAATGAGAGTAGATGTGGAATTTACTTTTATAGTATAATTCCCGTTTATATCAGTGGTAGAACCGTTTGTTGTGTTTTTTTCCAACACGGTGACCCCCGGTATAGGTTCACCGAAAACGCTTTTTACATTTCCGGTTACTGTCGTTTGTGCTTTTAAGGAGACAACTCCTAAAAAGAACAGCATAAAACAGATAAGTAGTTTACTTTTCATAAAATTTCCTTTAGGTTTCAAAAGAATAATGGTATGACAGATTAGTAATAGATTAACAGAAAGATTATAAATAGTATAAGTAGTATAGAGCTTACCGACAAAACCGTAAGCATAATCTGATACTTTTTTAACTTATAATCTTTCATGATCATTAATTTGTCCAAATCTACCCTGATACCAATTATTTATATTGACCTGATTAATTTATTATGAACATTGATTATTTTTTTTTGAAAACTATTCCGTCAAATATGAAAACAAATTCGGCTATCGAGATTTCTCTGAATATTCTCTTGGTGACATATTGAACTCATTCTTAAAGCATTTGGCAAAATATGAATGATTGGTAAACCCTGTTTCATCCATTATCTCCGATATAGTCATCTTTTTGCTTTTTATAAGCTGAGCAGCTCTCTTTAATTTTATCTGACGTATGAGTTCATTCAGGGTCATTCCTGTTTGGGTTTTTATCTTCCTGTATAAACTTGAATGACTTATGCCTATTGTTTTGCACATCTTTTCAATATTGATCTCCGGATCTGATATATGTTCGTTTATGAACCTGATGGTCTCCTGCAATAATTTCTCATCATGCGATTCAATCTCTACATCCTGATTTTCAACTATTAGCTTTTGCTTTATGTATTCATTGACCTTCCGGCTCCTCGATATCAAACTGCCAATTCCTGCATCAAGCACATCCATGCTGAAAGGTTTGGTTATGTAGGAGTCTGCACCTGCCTTATATCCCTCTATCTGATGTGAGGTCATGGTCATGGCAGTTAAGAGTATTACAGGAATATTGTCATGGCGTGGATTCGATTTTACCTGCTCGCATAATGTAAGTCCATCTACCTCAGGCATCATAATATCACTGATGATTAAATCGACTTTCTTCTTCTCCAATAATTTTAATGCTTCTTTTCCATTCGGAGCTGAAATGAATGTGTACTTCTTCCCCAAACTAAGTTTTATGTATTCAATGGTGTCGGGATGATCATCAGCTATCAATATTACCGGCTGATCCTGATTGACTGAAAACTCTGTACTCTTCTTTTCTCTTAATGTTGCCCCCGGATTTATACTTATTTCTGATATTATCTGACTTTTGTTTTCTGAGGATTGTGCTTTATTTACCGGTATCTCAACATAGAAGACTGTTTCTTTCCATGCCTCACTTTCAAACCATATTCTTCCGCCCATCAATTCACAATATTCTTTTGCGAGATTCAACCCTATTCCATATCCTCCCTGCTTTACTGATGAATTTTTTCCCTGATAAAAACGATTAAATATGTATTGCTGCTCTTCTTTTTCTATGCCAGTGCCTGTGTCGGATACAATTATTTTCAACAAGTCATCGTCTGAAATATCAACTTTAAAGTCAATGCTTCCGTTTTGACCGGTAAACTTAAATGCATTGGAAAGCAAATTCTGAATTATTGACTCCAGCTTTGTTACATCTATTGATATATTTAAAAGTTTGTCTGGCCCAGTATATGTGTACTTTATATTTTGATTAAAAGCAAGGTCTGCAAAGAGTTCATATTGATCACGAAAAAACTCGCCGGTTTCTACTTCCTGAGTATTTAACTTTAATGTTTTGTTTTCAGCTTTTCTTATATCCATCAGCTGATTAACCAGGGAAAATAATCTTCTGGAATTCTTAAGAGCTATTTTTAAAAGACTCTTTGCATCTGAATCGGTTTCATGCTTTTCCAAAACAGTTTGTACTGGCCCCATGATTAAATTTAAAGGAGTCCGGAATTCATGTGATATATTGGTAAAGAACAATTGCTTTGCTTGAGATATCTCTTCGTTCTTTTCTTTTTCAAGCGTTATGTTCCTTAGCTGTTCCTTCCACTGGACTTTATTTCTGTATGTCAAATACAACATTGTCAGAAATAGCTGTAGAATTAGGATGTATAATACTATTGCCCAGGCACTTGCCCATAATGGTGGCTTGACCATTATCTCAAGCTCGGCCTGATTTTCAAACCATACTCCATCATTGTTGGTGCCCTTTACTTTAAAGATATATTTGTCGGGAGATAAGTTGGAGTAGGTGGCAAAGTTCTGGAAACCTGTAGTGTAATTCCATTCCTTGTCATATCCTTCAAGCTTGTACGCATATATGTTTCTGAAGGGATCACCGAAATGCAATGATGAAAATCCTATGGAAACAGAGTTTTGTTCGTTCTTTAAAATTACTTTTTTTGAATAAGGAACTATTTCATCTGAAGTATTTCTACCTTTTAACTCCCCGAATGACTCAACTGGTTTGTTGTTAACTTTAATGTTGGTGATAATAGTTTTTGGCTGAAACATATTCTTCCTGATAACCTTGGGATTGAATGATATAAATCCGTCGTTTCCTCCAAAAAACAGCTCTCCGGTATGCGATTGAAAACAACTTTTTGTCAGAAAAATATCAAGTGGTATCCATTTGTTTGTTGGGAATGATTCTATTTGATTTTTTGTTGTTGAGAATCTGAATATTGATGTTAACGTAGTGCCCCAGATATCTCCGTTGAAGTCTTCAGTGAGATTATTTATGTAACTGTCGTTCCCGGTAAATACATCGTAATTTGTTATTTCTTCTGAATGTGTATTGTATTTTATAAGCTTGTCAGTTAATCCTATCCACAAATCTCCCTTTGATGATACATGTATTGAATTGATTTCATTATCGTTGATGTATTCATTTATCTTATCTGGCTGCTTGATTTGAAGCGTTGTCAGGTCGATAGTATAAATTTTATTTTTATCCTCAAGCCAGATGTTTTTATCTGAAGAAACCAGATTTGTGTTGAAATCAGCAACATACTCAAAATAAATCTGATCTACATCTGAGAAGTTTCCTTTTGCCTTGTACATACCGCCACCCCAGGTTATTACCCAAAACGAGCCGTCGGACGGTGTAATAAATGTGCTTATATAATTTGAACGGAGACCTTTATTTATATCAAAATCAGCTGTAATTGTGTGCATCTTCCTTACCTCAGGATCCCAGATATTTATGCCTCCGGCACTTCCAATCCATATCCTTCCAAGGTTGTCTCCTGTTATTGTGTTGATATTGTCAAGCACCAGCGGATATTTTGAATTCTTATTTGCAGAAAATGTTTCTGTCGTCCCGTTGCTGTAATTAACAACCACCCCTTTCTTCGTGGCCAGCCAAATGTTATTGCTCTTATCCGGATATATGTCGTTTACCTGATTTCCCACAAGATTGTTGTTTTCCATATTAAAAACAGGAGTGAATTTAAACATGCTTTGTGTGATGTTCAGCTGACTTATACCGTTAGATGTAGCCAGCCATAGTATGCCTGCATTGTCTTCAAAGATATCCCAAACTACATTGTTGGCCAGTGAATAATTGTTAAACGGGTCATGTGTTGAAATCATTGATTCTCCGGTAACTGAATTGAAATGATAAAAGCCAAAGTCAGTGCCAAAATATACATTGCCGTTCTTTAATGGGAAAATACATTTTACCACTTCATTTTGAAAGTCTGAATTAAATGTATTGAATACCTGCGATTTGAATGACTTCCTGTCAAATAATACCAGACCGGTTTCAGTTCCTATCCACAGCTTTGAGTCATTATCTTTTGTATAGGGCTCAATGTCGAGGATAAGATTGTTTTTCAATTCAGGTTTATAGTTTCCCTTTAGGTCGAAAAATAATATCTCACCTTCGTTGCTGAATATATTTAATCCGTTGAACGTACCTACCCAGATATTCGATTCTTCATCTGCATATAAGGCGCGTACGATGTTTGATCCCAGCCTTGAATTTTGAGTATTGAATATTTTGTAGGACCAATCTTTTTTATTGAGCCTTATTAAGCCTTCAGATGTACCTACCCAAAGAACAGAGTCATTTTGATTTAAAAGACACCGTACTTCCCTTGGCTTACCCAAATCAATTATTTTACTCTCATTGGTCATTGAATTCAGGTATGTCAGTCCTTCGTAACTTCCGATCCATAAACCCAGGTTAGCATCCGCAGCTAATGTTGTAACTTGATTATCAGGAAAGGCAGTCTTTACCATATTGCCCTTCCTGAACACTTTCATTTCATACCCGTCGTACCTGACAAGTCCGTTTATGGTTCCAAACCACATAAAACCGGTCGAGTCCTGTGTTATCGCAAATATTTCATTAACAGGAAGCCCGCTTCTTACCTTAATATTGTTGAATAGCTGAGTGTTATCAGTTTGACTGAATACAAACTTGTTTTGCGTTAGTATCAGGCAAATCAGAATCAGAATCAAATAATATTTCCCTTGCAAGCCGGTCATGGTTTGCATAAAAATACATAAAAAAGGCGAATATTAATTAAGTATCAGTTTATAAGTATATTTATTGGTTGAAGATGTGGCAGTTAAAAAATATATTCCTCTTCCCGGCAACCCGCTTGTATCTATTTCTATGTCGTTTTTAACTATATTTTGATAGAATAACCTTCCTTCAATATTTCTTATTTCCAAATTAACAGGGTCCTTCAGTCTTTTATTAAATTCTATATTAATAACATTTTTATTGCTGTTTATCGGGTTAGGGAAGACCTTAATGTCATTATAATTTATTTCATTAGAGCTTTCTGTTGTAATAATATCATCAAGTTCCAACGTCCAGTCATACCATTTTACGTAAATGCTGGCAGCTCTTTCAACACCTTTTACAAGCTTAAGCCTATAATCATAATGAGCTTTACGGGTTTCTTCGCCTGCATATATGTAATTTGTATTGCATATTACTGCAAACACAACATTATTGGCAGGTTTCAAATCTAATCTTAGAACACAATCACCACCGAATACCGGTTGTCCATAAACTGTTTCTCCTTCTTTGGTTCTGTAACATAATTGGCATGTCATGTTTTCACCAATAGGTTGAAAATTAACTACTACCGTGTCCCCATTAACATAGAGCGGTATTTGGTTAGCTCCCGACCAACCAGGTGTGGTCCTGTATTCCGGAGTAAGTACACCAGTAGTGTCAGTTGTTGTTTTTGAATAAGGTGTTGCTATCCATTTTTCAGGATTTAACCATGAAGGATTCCATTCCGATTTTATTGTTGATTTAAAATTGGCATTTAGAAGTTTTTTTATAGCTCCTGTCCATTCTCTCATGTCAATTAATGCTTGCTTGGCACGATATTCCATAATTAACCTTCGTGTTTGTGAGTCACCCAAAGAATCAGCCATTCCTTCCAATACTCTTGATTCACAATATCTCCAAATCCATGGAACGCTTCCAACTCCTAACGCTTGTCCCAAAAAAGTAGGAAATGTATTTCCATACTGATTTCCTCCTAATAAGTTTCTCCATGTACAAAGCTGAGCACCACTACTGTTATATTTATTTACCCCTTCTGCTGAAGGGCCTCCGAAACTGTCATCCTGAAGCCAGCCGCTATAACATTCTATTGGCATGAAAGGTGCAATATAAGGGCAAGCATTTAAAAAGCCCATACTGCTGAAGTCACCTGTTCTTTGTGATTCTGCTTGTTGCTGAAGCCACGTATTGCCACCTTCATGAAACCATGCAGCACTTTTACATCCAGGAAGATCAGCAAGTACTGAATGAATTCCTTCATGAACTACTGCTCCCATCTGTGAGCTTTTATCAGTGTACTTACATTTTGGATCAAAACTATAAACCGGATAATATGAAAGTAAAACCATTGGCCAGCTCTCTCCATCATGGTCTATAGCACTTTGCCATCCACCTTTTGCTGTATTTGAAGCATTGTCAGTGCATAAGCCTGAACCATATAAGTATATGGCACTCCTGTATCCATTCTTTGCTCTCTTATCTGGCGGCCAACCCATTGTGTCCCTGAAATATGCAAAGTCTTTATTCATCCTTTCAAGCATTGGTGTAATAGCTGCTTCTGTAACAACTGAATTTGCCTTTGCTCCCCATTTAAAAGTCCACCATTCCGATGATTGCGTTCCAACTACTCCTGAACAATCATCAAGGTCTTTAGTCGGCATTTCCAATTCAGGAAATTCATTTCTGAAATTGTAATTTAAGGTCGGGCTATATGAAGGCCAGATAAATGAATCTCCAATGTTGGAAGTGCTGACTGTCAGATAAAAGTTTTGTTTGGAATAAGCTCCACATTCGTTTAAGTATGTTACAACGTATGTTCCTGATTGGCTTTCCATAACATTCGCTAATTTTAATTCCTTTTCAGAATGTTTAAATCCATCAGGCCCTGTCCAAAACCATACTCCCTTATTTCCGGGGGATACATCAAACTTTACTGAATCACCCTTTACAATGTTTGCAACATTTATTTGTTGTTTTTCCCCATCGTTTATTGTTATATAAGGAGTAAGTGCAGTTGCTTCACACGGACCGCTTTCAGTACCGAAAACCTGCCATTCAAGTATACCGGTAGAAGTGAGACTTGCCATGTTAATCCTTATCTTATTTGTCCAAAGATCGATGGTTAAGGTGTTGAATTGATCGAGTGATGTTCCTATGTTTCCTGCCTTTAGCCATTCATTCCCTGTCCAGTATTCAATATATGCATCTGTTGGTTGAGAAATACCGCCTCCATCACTCCACCAATAAACCGCAGTAGAGGTAATTTTTTGAGCAAGAGCCCATTCATATTGAACCCAATTATATTTCTTGTAGTTTCCTTCACCATCCCAATTGCCGTAAGCTCCTGTCCCTTTTGTTTTTGAATTTTTGGGCTCATTGCCGTCATTAACTGCACTTAATTTTTCCCACGACGAAACAAATGATGTCGATACTGTTGCAGTTAATGCCAGATTAACCTGAGTCTGAGCGTGAGCACTCATCAATGTTAAAAATGATAATGCTGTAACAGCAATTATCAATAATACCTTTTTCCCCATAATTGTTAAATTACTGTTGAATTTTTTTCTTAAATCCGAGAACTTAAATATTCGTCATAATTGTTGAAATATTGAAGGTGAAGAAAGCTGAAATTACTTTCTTTTAAGGTATGAAATGTTTAAAATAAGTGTATAAATGTGCAATCTGAAGGTTTAGTCTTTCAGGTATAAATTACTATCGCCATAACTCAGAAAGCGATAACCATTTTCAAGCGCGTGTTTATAAATATTTTTCCACTCCATACCTGTAAAGGCTGATATCAAAAGCAACAGAGTGCTGCGCGGCTGATGGAAGTTGGTCAGCATTCCGTCAATAACCTTAAATTGATATCCGGGAACAATGATTATTTGTGTTGAGGTGTTAATTTTTTCAATTCCTTTCTCTGCCATATAATCAGAGAGAGCTTTGAAGGCTTCAGCTTTCGAAGGGCTTATTTCCAAAGAATATGGATCCCATTGAATGATATTCAAATTTGAAGTATCAGTTTCACTATTATGAATGACCTTACAACCCATCAGATACATGCTTTCAATTGTTCTGATAGATGTAGTTCCAACAGCAATTATCTTTCCCCGATGATTCTTGATAGTATCAACAAAGGCTTTGTCAAACGAAATGTGTTCAGTGTGCATTTCATGATCGTTGACAAGCTGTGTTTTTACAGGCTGAAAAGTACCTGCCCCAACATGTAGTGTTGTTTCTGCAATCTTAATTCCCTTGTCCTTAAGAGAATTGAATACATTGTCACTAAAGTGAAGTCCTGCAGTAGGCGCTGCTACTGAACCTTTTATCTTCGAATAGACTGTCTGGTATCTGTTAATATCGCTTTCTTCCGATTCCCTGTTGAGATAAGGAGGGATAGGCATATTGCCTGTTGATTCTATGATGTCAGAAAAATTAAGATTTTCATTATTCCATCTGAAATTTATGATGCAATATCCACCTTTGGTTTCTGATTTTTCTGCATATAAGGTGTTTTGCATATCGTCTTTAACGAAATCAAGCTTTAAAGCTCCGCTTTTCCATTTTTTCAGGTTTCCCACAACACATTTCCAGCTGCACTCTTTGTTCTGCTGAAAATTATTGACATAGTCGGCAGGGTAGTGGGGGTCAAGAATAAAAATTTCAATCCTGGAACCGCTTTCTTTTCTGAAAATAATTCTTGCTCTGATAACTTTAGTATTGTTGAAAACCAAAAGGCTGTCATCAGGAATGTAATCGACAAGATTATAAAAGTTGTCATCTCTGATATTGCCATTTTCCCATACCAGAAGTTTTGACTGATCCCTTATTTCAAGAGGAAATTTTGCAATCTTTTCATCGGGAAGACAATAATCAAAGTCGTCTATTGAGATCTGTGGTATATTGATCTTTTTTGTCATCGCTGCAAAAATAATTCTTTTAGTGGTTTTTTGTCCGTCAGAAAATATGAGAAGCAGACCAATTAACTTAAATATTAACATTTCAAATCAAAGTAAAAAAATCATCTTTGTGACCTGTCATAATCGTACCAAATTCTTACCAAATTCTACCCAAATACCATAAGCCAACCTCTCTTATGGTATTTGGGTAGAATTTGGTAAGAACTTGGTAAGGTTTATGTCCTTATGTGGTTTTGGTGAAAATTGACAAAAAAAAGGGTATCCTACCCCGGAATTGGTATACGGTTTTATGAAAACTAAGCGGAAAATTTTCCCCAAAAAAAAAGAAGACCACCTTTTCAGGCAGCCTTCATTTAAAATTAATCAAACGTTAGTTAGTCTTTGATAAACCTTGTTGTAATAACTTCTTTATCATTGTAAACTCTTAGAATGTATGAACCTCTTGTGAGTTCAGAAACATTGATTGTTGAAGAACCATGATAGCTTCTTGCTATGTTTCCTGAAATACCAATTACTTCAACTTTCTTAATATTTCCAATTCCTCTGATATTGAGGATGTTTGTTGCAGGATTCGGGAATACTGAAACATTAGAATTCATTTCATTAACTGAAGTGGCGCTAACTGTTACATTAACAGAAGCTTTTTTGTCAGATATATTTCCGGAATTATCCACAGATTCGATGCTGAAAGTATAGTCTCCGTTTGCAAGATCCTTAACAAGTAAGGTATTGCCGGATTCTTTCGGATATATTTTTTCTTTTAATATTGTTGTCCCCTGATAGATATTGTAATATAACACAGCGATGTTGTCAGTTGCATTATCCCATGAAAGAGTTACATTTTTCTGATCAGCAGTAGCTTTAAAATTCAATGCCACACCCGGATTCTCTTCATCAGGAATTACATTGAAAGTACCCATTCCTTCAAATTGAAGAGTTCCGAATAATGAAGCATCGTTATAAGGCTTGTCTGTTTTGCTGACGAAAGTAATCTGATTACGGTTTGCATCTGAAGCAGTTGCATCGTTATCGCTTACGAGAACGTCAAATCCGATTTGAGTGCCGATTTCAGGATTAAAACCATCCATGAGTGAATCCCATGGGAAAGTCATTTCAAACCTGTAACCGGTTTCTGTTTTTGTGTATACCTGCTTGATTCCGCCTACTTTAAAAGTAGTGTTGTTTACACTGAAGTCAACATCAGGTACTAATCTGAACTGGAAGTCATTAGTGTCCCATGAAGGATCTATTGATGCTACCCAGCCACCATTACGAGGCCATTTGATGTTCTTTGAATTATCCATATCGAAATAGACTTCAATATTGTCAACCTGATAGCTGGTGCCAGCATTTACAATACTGTCGTCAACAATGTCGAAGATGATCATCATATTGTCGGCATCCCATTTAAGGTTCATATTGCATGTGAAATCATCAGGGCTGTCTACTTTTCCCACTACAACATTTGCTACGACAAAGTCGTTGACACCTTCCGGAGCCTGTACCAGACCCATGACAGCGATATCATCAAGATAAATCTGTTCGTTAGCTTGTACACAGGCAAATCTGATATCTAAAACTTTTCCTCTTAAATTAACCGGCATGACAATATAATCCCATTTGCCGTAAACTTTTACAGGGTTAATAACCGACATGTCAGCCTGAATCCATGCACCTCCGTCGATTCTATATTCTACGTTCAAAGATTGATGTGTAAGAGTGTCTGCAGAAAGAGTTCTTGCCCTTGTGTAACCAAATTCTATTGAAGTTACCGAGAATGCATCTGCAATATTTATACCTGTATAAACGAGAGTATCCCAGCTTCCTTTGTAAGCATCACCGTCGCGGATAGCAAGGTGAGCATGAATATTACCTGATGGTTTTACCCAGTTTTCAGGTTTAGTGAATGTTTCATCATAATTGTTAAGACGCAAAGAAGAGTCAGAACCTGCAGTTATATAACCGTTAGTTGAAGTCATACTGCTTTGACAGTCAGTCCAGTTGAAGTGCCAGGCTGACCCGCTTCCCCAACCGCTTGGTTGTGGAACTGTGTTGTTTGTGTCAAATGCTTTGATGCCGAATGTTTCTTTAGTTATCATACCCGGCATAAGCGGATATGAAGGAATAAGGCCAATTATGCTTATATCATCAAGATAAATTTGTTCGTTAGGTTGAACACAAGCAAATCTTACATCAAGCTTGCTTCCGGAAATAGTAACAGGAATAACGATATAATCCCATTTTCCATAAACACTTTTTGGGTTTATAACAGACATGTCAGCTTGAATCCATACACCTCCGTCAATTCTGTATTCAACGTTAAGAGATTGATGAGTAAGGGTGTCAGTTGAAAGAGTTCTTGCTCTAGTGTAACCGAATTCAATACTTGTTACAGCGTATGATTGTGATATGTTAATATTTGAGTAAACCAGAGTGTCCCAGCTACCTTTGTAAGCATCTCCATCGCGGATGGCAAGGTGAGCATGAATATTGCCTGAAGGTTTTACCCAGTTTTCAGGTTTTGTGAATGTTTCATCATAATTGTTAAGACGTAAAGAAGAGTCAGAACCTGCTGTGATATAGCCGTTTGTAGAAGTCATACTGCTAAGGCAATCAGTCCAGTTGAAGTGCCAAGCTGATCCGCTTCCCCAACCGCTTGCCTGAGGAACAGTATTGTTAGTATCAAAAGCTTTAATGCCAAAAGTTTCCTGAGCAATTATAACTTTTTCACCACCTGTCATTTTAATGTTATCAAACAATATAACACCGGTGATATTTGATTGGAAGGCAATCTGTTTGTAGTCGTGAGCTGTAAGTTTTGAAATGTCAAAAACAAGATTTGTCCATGTATTTGCAGGGATATTTGATTTTGCGTTTGTAAAGTTAGCTGCACCTGAAGCCGAATTATCCATATATAATTGGATAGTACCTCCAATTGACATATACACATCAACTGAAACAGAAGTTAAGCTGCTTGAAAGCAAAGAATTGTCAGACCAAATTCTGAATCCGTTCCATGCGCCGCCGCTTTGATCGAGAGATCCGCATTGCGCTGATGAATTACCGATAGTGTTAGGGTTGGCAACAACAGCAACTGGTGCGCCCCAGCTGCCCCAGGCTCCTAATTCACCGCTTTCAAAGTCACCCAAATTAATTAACTGAGCATTTGAAATAAGTGTAAAAGAAGCCATGATTAAAATAAAGATAAATGATTTCTTCATGATTTCGTTAGGTTTAATTACACATTAGTTATATATATTTAAAAGATTGATTAGTGATTTTTGTCAGTAGGAACCAAAGATATAAAATAATTTGAGTTGTGCAACCGATTGCGTTAGATGTTTTTAATACATATCTTAAATATTTGAATTATAGTATATCAACCGATTACTATAATATTGCATAAATCTGAATCTGTATTTAGTTTTTGTATGGTTTGCAGGTAATAATATATTGTTTAAAATCTAACTTGAGTCAGGGAGTTAAAAATTATGATTCTGTCTATGAAAAACAGCATTGTATCTATTATTATTTTATCAAAATGCGTTTCTATTTATATTAGTGAAGAAATTATTTTTTTGATTTTATTAAATGTCTAACTTAAATTTTAAAGTATGAAAATATTATTTTCAATAATAGTATTAATCTTTTCAGTTTCGGTTGCTTTGGCAGGAAACTTTGAAGGAACATGGAAAGCAACAATAGATTCACCCAATGGAAGCTTTGAGCTTACTTATGTTTTCAAAATGGAAGGTAGCATCATGACCGGAAAAATGACCGGAATGATGGGCGACATTCCTGCTAACAATGTAGTTGTTAAGGACAATAAGCTTTCATTTGAAACTACAATGCAGGGAATGGATGGATCGGAGTCAATTACAATTAAACATGATTGTACTTTAAAAGATAATGATACTATTATAATGAAGGTCATAGGCACACCTATGGGTGATAATGAAATGATAATGAAGCGACAAAAGTAAAAGGTCACAATAATAGTTTATAATGATTAGTAATTATAGCCATGCATCTTTGGATGTGTGGCTATTTTTTTATCAAAACTTCACATAGTAATATATGCTTTTCTTGGCTTATCTTTGTGGCAAAATACTGAATGATATATGTTAAAAACTGGAGATAAAGTAAAATTCATTAATGATGTCGGTGGAGGCAGGATTACAGGTTTTCAGGGCAAGACAATTGCTATTGTTGAAAACCAGGATGGTTTTGAAATTCCCACTTTGATGACTCAGCTTATAAAGATCGAAGACGTTGATGCAGAGAAAACTATTAACAGAGATTTTTCAAAGAAGCCTGCACCGGTTAAACATCAGGTAAAAGAAGAAGAGAAAGTTATAGAACCTGAACATAAGCCTTCAATTATAAGCGGTAATGATGAACCTAAGTTTTTTATGGCATTTTACCCCCTTGATCATAAAAATCCGGTAGGTGATGAAATTGAGGTTTATATAATCAACGACAGTAATTTCACCTTGCTGTATCATTATTGCCATTATGACGGAGAGAAATATAAGACAGTCGATTACGGAGAGCTGGAGCCAAATACTAAAAATCTTATTGAAAGTATTGCTCCCGGCAATCTGTCTAATCTGCCAAAATATTATTTCAGGATTATCCCTTTTATGAAAGAATCCAAGTCACTTTCAAAGGTAATTGAAAAGGAAGTACAGGTTAGCAGTATAAAGTTTTATAAGGAAAAGAGCTTTACAAAGTCAGGTTTTTTCAAAGGGCAGGCTATGGTATTTGATCTTGTAGTTAACCCTATGAAGGATGAGATAGACAAGCTTACTGAAAATGATTTCAGGAAGGTAGTCAACGAAAAAGATATTGAAAACAGGCCTGAGCCTCAGCCGGTAAAGAAAGTTAATACTCCCCAGACTGTTGAGATAGATCTTCACATAGAGCAGCTTATAGATAATGTAAACGGCTTGTCCAATCACGAAATACTTCAGATACAGATGGACAAGTTTCATTCAGAAATGAAGAGTGCAATAGAAAAAAAGGTACACAGAATTGTATTCATTCACGGAGTAGGTAATGGGGTATTGAAGCAGGAGATATACAAGAAGCTGAAATCTACATATGCAAAATATTACTTTCAGGATGCATCATTTCATGAATATGGCTTTGGTGCAACTATGGTAATTCTAAGAAGGAAGTAAATTTTTATTAATTTTGCAGAAAAGCAGACTGTTCTATCGCTCCGGTTTTAAAATCCGGAGAGGAAAGTCCGGACAGCACAGGGCATTCCGCTCCCGAAAGGGGAGATGTTTGTGAAGGCATGGTAACGAAGAAGAAAAAAACCGCCTTGTAAAAGAGGTAAGGGTGAGAAGGTGAGGTAAGAGCTCACCGGGTTTGCAGGCAACTGCAGATGCTGTTCGTCCCGGAAGTTGCAAGACCAAATATATCCTGAAAGCTACGGCACACAGCTGCCCGTTGTGTTTGTTTCAACGTGTTGGACAGTTCAGGAGGGGTAGGTTGCTTAGATAAATGATAGAGACAACAGAAACCGGCTTACAGGTCTGCTTTTTTTACTTTTTAGAGTTATTTTTCAAGTAATTCTTTATGAAGTCTTACCATTTTAATAGCAGTTACAGCTGCCTCATCTCCCTTATTTCCTAATCTGCCTCCTGCTCTGTCGATAGCTTGCTGTTCGTTTAAAGTTGTAAGAACTCCAAATATCACTGGTAAGTTGTATTTAATATTCAAATCTACAGAACCTTTGGTTACACCCTGACATATATAATCAAAATGAGGAGTTTCACCCTGAATTACACATCCCAAAAGTATAATTGCATCCACATCAGTATACTCTGCTATGAATTGCCCTCCTAAAGTAAGTTCAAAACTTCCGGGTACGTGCTTAATAATTATATCTTCCTCTTCAGCACCATGTTTAATAAGTGTGTCAGCAGCACCTTTGGCAAGAGCACCTGTAATTGAATAATTCCATTCTGAAACTACTATCCCGAATTTCATGCCTTTAGCTGAAGGGACTGAATTGATGTCGTAATCTGATAAATTTCTGGTTGCCATTTTTGAATATTTTGACCAATATTAATAAAAAAACGGGCTGACTATAAAATGACGCCCGTTTTTTTATATCGGAATTGATTGATTTACTGTTTAAGACGAGCAATATTTTTTTCTATTGTCATTGTTTCAGTGTTGTTTGGGTACTTGTTTTTAATTTTTTCAAGTACAGATATTGCTTCATCTTTATTGCCGTCAGCTTCGAGAGCTAAAGCAAGTTTGATTGTGATAGTAGGAGTAGTAAACTCATTCTCACTTATTGATAAAGCATCTTTATACGCTGATATTGCTTTGTTTAACTGATTGAGTTCAACGTAAGCATCTCCAATAGCTGATTTGGCAAGTGGAGCTAAAAGCATATCGTCTGTTTTGAATTTCTTAAGATAATCAATTGCATTGTTATATTCCCCAAGGTGAAGGAAACAAATGCCTGCATAATATTTTGATAATTTACCAGCTTTAGTTGAACCATATTCATCAATGATATCAAGGAACCCAAGAGAGTTTCCATCACCATTTAATGCAAGATCAAAAGAATCTTTGCTGAAATAATTTTGTGCAGTAAATATTTGCTCCTGTGATTCTGCACTACGAGGAGAGGCTACAAATTTCTTTATGCCTACAAATGCCAACACTACTACAACAATACCACCTATTACATATAATATTGTTTTTAAATGACTTTCAATAAACTGCTCGGTTTTGGTTAACACTTGTTCTACTTCTCCAAAACTCTCTTTTTGATTATTATTCTTATCTTTTGACATAGTATTAAACTGTTTTTTCAGAATTGCTCACAAAAATAGTTTTTTTTTAAAAATACACTCAATTAATTATACAAATTTCAAGTTAAGTTGGAAATTGTTACCAAATAAACGTAATCAGTGATATAATTTTATCAAATTTGCCTAAAAAGATTTTATGCATCTTAAGTCGTTATCTGTTCTTGATTATAAGAATATTGAGCAGGCAGAAATAACATTTTGCCCCAAGCTTAATTGTTTTCTTGGAGACAATGGAGCCGGGAAAACAAATTTGCTGGATGCCATATATTATCTTTCTTTTTGTAAAAGTTTTTTTAATTCTGTTGATCTGCTGAATATTAAGCATAATAGTGAATTTTTTATGCTTCAGGGTAAGTTCTTAAGGGGAGAAAACGATGAGACAGTATCCTGTGGATATAGAAACGGGCAAAAGAAACAGTTTAAAAGGAATCAGAAAGCCTATAAAAAACTCAGTGAACACATTGGATTATTCCCATTGGTAATGGTTTCGCCTTCCGATTCCGTACTTATTTCCGGGGGAAGTGAAGAGAGAAGAAAATTCATGGATGGAGTTATTTCTCAGTATGATCATGGTTATCTTGACTCACTGATTAAATACAACAGAGCACTGCTTCAAAGAAATAATCTGCTTAAAAAGTTTGCTGAGACAAAAAGTTTTGATGAAGAAACTCTTTCAATTTATGATGAACAATTAAACACCTTTGGAAAGATTATTTATTTAAAGAGAAGAGAATTTATCGACAGAATTATACCTGTATTTCAATATTTCTATGAATTTGTTTCAGGTGGAAAAGAAAAAGTAGCACTTGATTATAGTTCATCTCTTTCAAAAGATAATCTTAAGGATCAGCTTATTGAGAGCAGGGAAAAGGATAGAGTAACACTATTTACTAATATTGGAGTGCATAAAGATGATTTGGATTTAATATTTGATGGATTTCCGATTAAGAAGATAGGATCACAAGGCCAGAACAAGACATATCTTATATCGTTAAAGTTTGCTCAGTTTGAATTTATTAAGAATGCCAGTGGAATAAAGCCCATACTTCTTCTTGATGATATTTTTGATAAACTTGATGCAAACAGGGTGGGGAAAATAATTGAGTTAGTTTTGCAGGACAGGTTCGGACAAATATTTATAACCGATACGAATCGCAAGCATCTTGAAGATATTGTTATACAAATGAATTCGGAATATTTGATTTTCATGATAGCTAATGGAAAAGTAATAGACTGATGAGAAGGAAAGAAACACAAAGAATAAGTGATGTTTTAAAGGAGTTTACTCAAAGCAGCAAGATGAGGAGCAGACTTCAGGAAACACAATTAATAGAAAATTGGGGAAGAACACTTGGACCGGTAATTGCAGGTGCAACAGGTAAGATATATATTAAAGATCGCACTCTTTTCGTTAATATAGAATCAGCAGTTATTAAAAATGAATTATTCATGATTAGAACGCAAATCAGGGATGCATTGAACAAAAGTGTGGGTGAACCGATTATTGATAATATTATTTTCAGATAAAGTTTAAAACATGAAAAAAATTTTGATTTTGCTTCTATTGTTAACGGTTGTCTCTGAAAGTTTTGGAAAGACAATAAGGAAGACTTCAAATCTTAAAAATAACGCATGGAATTATGCTATTTTGCTTGAGGGAGAAATGATAAATTCTAAAAGTGATCTTGATAAACAAATTAATATACTCTTTGATGTTTCATATTTTGACGAAGTCGATAAAGTGATGAGAAGCAGTGCATCACTTATTTGTACAATCAATTTAACCAACAGAAGGTCACAAATGGCATTGCTCTCATTACCGGGAGTGTCTGATGTTTTCGATGTTTGGGTCAATGGTGAAAAATTGAAAAATTTACAGGAAGATGATAATTTTATTGCAGACATAAGCTCGTATCTAAATCAAAAACAATTAATTCTTGTTTTAAGATTCAGGAAAGATTGTAAATCTATATATGAGTTAAAATCATCAGATTTAATATCGATGGTCAGTAATTTTCAGATTCATTATTTGTCAGGTGTATTTGTTCAGCGGTTTGAAGTTAAAAAAGATACTTATTTTAAAAGCTATCTTATTGAAGCGCATTTAAATAATTTTTCAGGGAAAGATGTTGACGGAAAGCTTTATGCAAGATTTATAGATAAGAATACGTATCAGGTTCTTTTTGAAAATAATAATTGTGCTTTTACCCGCAATGGTGATGAAATAATAATCGACGTTATTTTTCCTGAAATGGGGAATTCACTAAATCCCGGACAATATATTGCAGAAGTAGAATTGGTCGATAAAGAAAATGACGAAGAAACAGTTGACATTTTGTCATCGGTTGTAAGAATAAAAGAATAAATGGTAAGAATTGGAAAAATAAGCACACTTGAAATATTGAAGTTTGCTGAACAAGGGGCATATCTTGATGGAGGTCCTTACGGTGAAATACTAATGCCAAGAAGGTATGTTTCAGAAGATTGTGTTGAAGGTGATGATGTAGATGTTTTTATCTACTATGATTCGGAGGACAGAATTGTAGCTTCGACCGACGTTCCCTTTGCAATGGTAGATGAATTTGCTTATCTGAAAGTTGTTGCAGTTACATCTGTTGGTGCTTTTCTTGACTGGGGTTTACCAAAAGATTTGTTAGTTCCATTTCGTGAACAAACTGTAAAAATGGAACAGGGCAAATCATATTTAGTCAGGATTTATGTTGACGAAAAGACCGGCAGAATAGTAGCTTCAGCAAAATTCAATAAATTCTTAAGTAAAGAGAAAACTGAGTTAAAAGAAGGTGATAAAGTTGACTTACTGGTTGCCGGGAAGACAGATTTGGGTTATAATGCAATAATAAACCAGACTCATATAGGGATACTTTATTTCAATGAAGTATTCAAGCAGATAAGTGTAGGTGACAAGACTGATGGGTATGTAAAAAAAATAAGGGAGGATGGAAAAATTGATTTAAGCCTTGAAAGGCAAGGTTATGCAAAAGTAGACCCTGTTTCAGGAGATATATTGGATAAATTAAGGTCGGCCGGAGGTTTTATGAAAGTATCAGACAAAACAGATCCTGCATTAATTAGTTCAATGCTGGGAATAAGTAAGAAAACTTTTAAAAAGGCTATAGGGGCTTTGTACAAAGAAAAACTTATAAATATTGAAGACGAAGGGATAAGGTTAATCCAATAAAATAATTATTTTGAACATTTGTTTTTATCAAGTAAAAACCTTTTGAAATTCAGAATTTCTGCTTTACATTTCGTTGTTTTAATTTAAAGCATTAGATGATTATAAACATAAGGAAATCAACAATTAATGATTTCGATTTTTTAGTAGAAACAGAGCATGCTTGTTTCCCCAAATTTCAGCAGAGTTCCCTTAGGACATTAAAGCTTAGTTTGATTAGTGATAAACAGGAAGTATGGATTGCTGAAACAAAATCTGGTAAGAATAATTTGCAGATTGGTGCAATGGTGCTTCATATAAACTCCAGAACATTGAGAGTTTATTCAATTGCTGTATTAAAAAAATATCAGGGGAAAGGAATAGGTAATAAGCTGATAACACATGCCTGCAATCTGGCATTGGCAAGGAGAAATGAGAAGATTTCACTTGAAGCAAGGGCTAATGACGAGAAGCTTATAAAATGGTATGAGAAGGCAGGTTTTATTAAGACGAAACTGTTGCCTGATTATTATAAGAAAGGGGAGTCGGCTTACAGGCTGGTTTTTAAAGTTTCAAGGAAAAAGGTAAGTGATGCAATAACTAACCTGATAGTTGTTGATAAACCCTCCAAATG
>JAGODU010000192.1 GCA_017998095.1 Prolixibacteraceae bacterium
ATTTGTTCGCAAACCATTAACTGCCAAGTTCATTCAATATGATGGCAGTGATGAGATGCGTGATTGGCTTAATGCTGAATACGCAGGAGTATATGTTGATGGAGGATGCCTGTTCTTTAGTGATGCAGACGAGGCTTTCCCTGAAATATTAGAAGATGATTGGTTACATATAGCAGGAGGAATCATTATAGATGTGATAGCCCCGCTAAAGTTCAAAGAAATGTATGAGGAGGTGAAATAATGTTTAATACAACTATTCATCATAAAGAATATATACCCTATACAAAAAATGTAGAGGTAAATGAGCATAGAGCACCCACAGATGAAAGCATTAAACTATTTGACGAAATACAACAACGCACTATTAATAGGGTTGTCAATTCATTTGAAATAAAAGATAATACTATTAATGCAGTTGTTGTTTACTTTGTTCATTCTATACAGATAGACAAACTTGAGTTTGTTTGTAAGTTTTATTTTAATGGGAAAGGACATCAGTTCAATGGAGAAATACTGAGACATGAATTAATAAATAGTAAATACGGCAGTAATGCAGTAGCCATAGAATTAGGGAAACGGTTATGTTATTTATTTGCTGATAATGTTTTAAAAGAAGTACCAGATCTACATAAATATTTAAATAGCAACTTATGGTAAAACATTTCTATTTTGCACTATTTATGGTGCTTATTAGCAGTACTTTAGCGGGAAATACGTACCTACATCGTAATAACGCCACATATATTGTCCTGCAACCAGGTGACTTCGGCATAGGACTACGCTACGACAGACACTTCGGTAATAACGGTGTTTATACTTCGCTTGCTAAAGGACGATACAGACTTCCCGATGGTGGTTATATCAATGACCATTACAAGGCATCGTTAGGCTATATGAGGCAACTTCCGCTAAAGACTAATAAACCCGTACACGATTATGCTCTTATAGGTCTTACTTATCATACTTATGGAGCAAGACAATATGGAGAGGGTATAATCAATGAGAAAGTCTTTAAACCTATTTCCTTTGAAGTAGGAGTAGGGGCGAACATTTTCCGTTTTAAGTACGGGATACGATTTGATATACTCAAACATGAGGGTTCTATTGATTTTGGATTTACGTTTTAATTTATAAACTATGAACTTACTTTTAGCACTATTTCTCATTGTATTTGAGGCAGTATATGAGGGTATTAAGGATAAAACTTTGGCGGGTGTGGTAGAGTTTATCTACCGTGCAGTTCTTACCGTCATAGCGTTTATGTGGATGGGAGGGCTGATGGTGCTTGCCCCGCCAGAGTCATCCTTATTATACACATTAGGTGGCTATCTTCTTCTTAGATTTGCTATCTTTGATGCGATATACAACCTGATGAGTGGACTACCTGTATTTTTTATTGGCACTACAAAACTGTTTGACAAAGCATGGCGTTGGTTCTTTTCTAAGACGGGCATCCCTCATGAGCATTTCTTAGCCCTGCTAAAGTTCATATGCTTACTTATTGGAATAACTTGGTTATTATAATTACATTTTATGGCAGATACAAAAAATTATCACACACTTGATGGTACTCTTTATGCTAAAAATACAAGACAAGTACAAGGAGTAAAAGACCCATCACAGACTTATGAGTTTAAATCAATAGTACTGGAAGTCAAAACAATAAAAAAAATTAAAACTAAAGAAGGTAGTTATATTGATAAGACCTTTAGCGAGCTTCCTGAATTTGACTTAGGGTATGGCGTTGACTATGATCAGTTTAGTATAGGAGATGCCATAACAGTCAAGTTTGCAGTAGAAGGTAGAGAGTACAAGTCACGTGGAGGGGAAAAGAAGGTAATGACTAAGTTAAGAGCATTATTTGTATCTTTCACGGATATTACTAAAACCCCGCCAAAGAGCAAAGACGAAGAAATCTTTGTTGCTCCTAATCCTTTGATAGATGATTTACCTGAAGATGATTTACCATTTTGATCTATGAAAGCAATACTTGAATTTGACCTTGACGAACCTGATGACAGAATGGATCATCTAAGGTGCATTAAATCCACAAATATGGCTATTGTCTTATTTGAATTTACCTATAATACATTTAAGACCGCCTATGACTATCAGGATATTAATAAGGACACTGATATGGTGGAATATCTTAAACAGAGGTTCATAGACCTTATGGATGCAAATAATGTTAATATAGACGAACTAATATCGTGAAATACACTAACACCATAATAAACGGAGACTTCAATATAGATGCGGTATTATCTGATAAGGTAGGACTTAGGCAGGCATCCGTCCTATTGGCTATTCCTGTGGCTTTTGCAGGTATCGTTATACTCTCAGGTATATTACCATTTGCTGTAATGGCAGATGGGGGACGTTATGCCCGCCTGAGATATTATCAATACCTAAAAGCAAGACAGAAGGAGCAAGGTATTGACCGCCTGCTAAAGTCCTTTGAATTAACAAAATATCAGAAACATATTATTAAATCAACACTTATAAACATATGACACTAAACTTATTTCTTTGGCTCTTTACTTTAATCACTTTCGTATCTTACGTAACATATATTGTGGTAAAGTATGGAATGCAGAAGTCTATATCTGCAAGCTGGAACAACTTAGAGAACCCTGTAAAGAAGAGTCTTTATAGTTGGGCTATGGCGTGCGTAGCCCTGCCAATGGCTATCATATCAGATAATGCTATGGGTATATGGGCGGGATTCTTTCTTGCTATTACCTTTGCAGCACCAACAGGGGGCAGTAGACTTAATCATTTCCTGCACTGCCTTGGTGCTAATGTAGGTATGCTATTAGGGACACTTCAACTTATCCTTGTTTTTGGAGGGATATTCAACTGGATACTTGTAGGACTGTGTTATATTACAGTAGTTACGATGCTCGCCATAGCAAGCAAAAGTAAGATCACTGAATCGGGTAATGCAAGCAGGTTCCCAACATCTACCTCATGGATAGAGATAGCGGTGTTCATCACTGTCATGATAGGACTATTTTTTGAGAAAGTTGTGTGATGCCCGCTAAAGTTATAAATTAAAACAGCAAAGATGACAGCAGAAGAATTTTTAAAAGAAATACTTGACATGAAGCATATCCCTCTTTCATTAACTCTTTCATCTAAGAACTTAATATTCCTTTTGGAAGAATATCATAATTCCTTTAGCGGGCAACCCGAACATACGGAACCCCCGCTTGAGTTAAGAATATGTACTACCTGTGGTAAAGAGTTTAAATCTAATATTAATAATCCTATTTGTCCGAGTTGTTATCTGTAAAGATAATGAGTTGTAAAATTTATGAGCAAATGAAAATAACCACACTTGAAATGGAGGAATGCCTTGCAAGATACTTTTCATATAGACGTAATTTGGTTATTCCAAATGTGTCTTGGGGCTTCAATATCCATGAATGCGATTTATTGGTTGTAACTAAATCCGGTTACTTAATCGAGGTCGAAATTAAGATAAGTAAATCAGATTTAAAAGCAGACATGAAAAAGGAGCACAATCACCACGATCATTATAACAGAGTTAAAGAATTATATTTTGCCATGCCGGAAAATCTTGCAGAAGATAAGGAATGTATTGATTTAGTTCCTGAAAATGCGGGTATTATTTTAGTTAGTAAGTGGAAGCCTAACTGGCATAAGGACTTATTTGTACAGGCAAGAACTATCCGCAAATCAAAAGTCAATAAGGCAGCCGGCAAACTATATGATAATGAAAAGTATCAACTTGCAAGGCTCGGAACTATGCGTATATGGTCGCTAAAGAAGAAAATAATAAAAATAACCAGCCATGAAAATTGAACCACTACTTTTATTTGTAAAGATTTTGGCGGGTTTCTATACATATCGCCCGCTTATGTTCAAAAACTATTGAAAACTATACATTATGAAAAATAAAACAGTAAAATTAAAAGATGCCGAGATAAGTCTATTACCCTGTCCTTTCTGCGGTAGTACCGATCTGTCCTTCAGTTATGACACAACATACGGTCAGGGAGATCGTAGATTTAATCATGCAAGGATTGTGTGTAATAATTGCACAGGAGCAAAAGGTGATGGATACGGCTATGGAGAACCCAATGATTACGACACAATGTCCCTACGGAGGAGTTGGAATCAAAGAACCGCCCGCTAAAGCACAAGACTATGAAAGAAAGACCAATTTTATTCAGTACAGAAATGGTGAGAGCCATTTTAGATGGACGGAAGAGCCAGACAAGAAGGATAATTAAGCCACAACCGGAAATAATTAAGAAAGTTCCCTATTACATAGAACTTGAACAGCATTGGGGCAAATTATCATTTACCTATTCTAATGGCGAATCAAGGTTGGTAAATCCCAAATATGATATTGGAGATGTACTTTGGGTAAGGGAAACATGGAGTCCTATTGAGTTTGAAGATGGAACGCATTTCAGATATAAGGCTTCATTTGTTGAGAATAACTGCTTAAACCCCAAATGGAGACCCTCAATCTTTATGCCTAAAGAAGCATCCCGTATAAAACTCAAAGTAACCAATATCAGAGTTGAAAGATTGCAGGATATAACGGAAGAAGATGCGGTTGCGGAGGGAATTGAGCCATTGTCAGAATATGATCCTAAAAAATATGGTTGGAGATTTAAGGATTATTTGCACAACTCATCTTGTCTGCCAAAAGCATCTTATCAGACACTTTGGGAATCCATTAATGGCAAAGGTTCATGGGAAGTTAATCCTTGGGTCTGGGTAATTGAATTTGAGAAACTATAATGGTGTAATTTTCATTAGTTACATGTAAGGGACAATATTTACATGTAAAATATATTTTTTACCTTTGTCTAAATTTATGGAAATGAAAATAGACGAAGGTAAATGTATTTATGTATTGTTTAATTCTATTACCAAATACACCAAAATAGGCATTACGGATAATATAGAATCAAGGATAACATCATTGGAGAATGCTTGTGGATGCCCGCTTGAGTTAATATACAAAACTAAACACCTTATATGTGCCGAGATATATGAGTCTAATATTCATGCCACACTATCTGAATATCGCAAGAAGGGCGAATGGTTTGAACTACCATCACCCAACCATGCTGTTGATATAGTTGAGGCGGCTATTAAAGAAGCAACAAGTGATGTTCTTGTGGAAAATTATAAAAAAGGATATTCAATATCCAGTATGGCTAAAGAATACCAAGTATCACGTCAGGCAATACTCGCCCGCCTTAAAAAATACGGAGTATATGACGCAAAAGGTCAAATATATGAAGTAACACCTAATGCCTGCAAAACAGCATTTATAACACAACTTGGTAAAAAAGACAATAAGGCACATCATATATCTACCGTAGATGAATCATCTGACGATACTATCTATCTTGATGGCGAAGTACCCGATCTCCCGCTAAGAAATCTTAAAAGAATAGAACCCAATATCAACTCCAATGGAGAATGGTATCAGGTATCTATGTTTAAGGATGGTGAGTTCATTTACTCATATACCCGTGATATTAATAAGGCAAGGGCGTACATACAAGGAGTAAGAGCAGCCGAATATGCCGACACAACCAAACCCCGCTAAGGCTATAATGACCTACATATATCCCTCATATAACCCCTATACGTATCTAACCATACTAACTATCCACTTTATCCTGTTATGCCTCTATATGGCCTATACGTATACGCCATTGTGCTATGAAAATCACCTTATATGTAACAGGGAGACAAACATTGACTCAACAGATAATGATAAATGGTGCATGAACATTGATATAGCGGATGGTAGTGTGTGTATGAACATTGAACCTTATGGGGGGTCTATGCATACTTTGGCGGGGTCGGTCGCCTGTTCGGAAGTCGTTTTGTTGATCCCCGCCAGCTCCAAAAAGAATTCTTTTTACCCTGTATTAAGTAAAAAAGCTGCCAGCCTGTCAGTTTTGCCTAAAAAGCAAATATTTAGGGAATTGAATATCAATAGAATACATTTCTATTTGACATAATGCTAATTATAGGGTTTTGTTAAAATTTAGGAAAACAGGGCTAATAAAGTTAATTAACAAAGGTCTAAATAACTGATTATTAAAACAAACAAAGATATTTTAACAAAATGACTCATGCCACTAATATTAATAACTTGTATATATTGTCAGGATTATTACATTATAAGGCCACTAAACAGGCAAGGGATCAATACAAGATTAACACACACCAGATAACAGTATTATTTGCCTGTTATGTTTGTAGTGTATTTATTAAGGATATATTTCTTATATATAATGTATCACAGATATTGAATAGTTATAATTACAAGAGATTAAGGGAGTATATTAATAGTCTTGTAAGTATTGGATTGATAACTTTAGCGGGCGCAAATAAATATAAATTGTCTTCTGATGGTTTGCAGGTAATCCAGGATATTAATAATAATATGGATAAGATACTATATAATTTTTGTAATGTTTATAATATTGACCTTTAGCGGGCAAAACATGACGTTCATTAAATCGCTTTAATATCACTTTGCCTTAAAATATTTTTATTATTTTTATTATTGTGTTAATTTACAGTTAATTACAATTATCATTTTTTTGCTTAAAAATTTGCATTGTATTTTTTGCTGGTTTAATTTTGGTATATTGTTTAACCAAATTTATGAACCATGAAAACAAAATTATCTTTTAATAATCTTGATGAGATGTTAAAAAGTCCCGAGTATGAAATTTGGGAATCTGAAACTTTGCTTAATATACAATATCAGATTATTAATGGTGATCCTGATTTAAGTATTGATGAAATTATTGAGTGCAATGATAATGGTTTGTTTGGTCATTCGCATAGGGAATTTATTGAGTGCTGGAGTGAATATCTGGATAACCTGAAAGTTTGGGAATCTAAATATGATTTACCACAGGACAAACCAAAGTTTGATATTATGCGTTTAACTTATAACAAGATTAAAAAAGAAATAGATAATTGTTATAAATACCATACTGATCATTTTACTATTAATGATATTATTTAACCATTGTTTAACCAATTATTTTACTATTATGAAAACAAAATTATTCTTATTCAGTATTTTTTCACACCCTTACAAAATAATGCGGTGTAAGGCAGTTAATAATCTTTGTCCCTTTATAGGATGGAACGAGACTGCAATTCATATAAATATCCCTTTGTTTATAGGATGTTTAATAATTAATGTTTATAGATAGACTTTAGCAGGCGATCCCGCCAAAAGTTATATTTAAAAATCAATTTCTTAAACTTAAAAACTATTTATTATGAGTACAAGAGCAAACATTATCCTTAAAGAATCATATTCATATAAGGATGCAGAAGGAAAAAT
>JAGODU010000026.1 GCA_017998095.1 Prolixibacteraceae bacterium
GCTAATAAAGAACTGGCAAATGTCAAGTTCAGATTTAAAACTAATTAGCTTTTTCATTAGTATCTTTTAATTATTCATACTACTACCCCCAAATTAATTGAATATGAAAAAATTCATATCCCTCATAATTATTACTATAAATTCACTTAATACATTCCCTAATGACTTTTATTTTTCAAAAGGCAGTGATGCTACCGGGATGGGGAATGCCTACATCAGCAGAACCGGTTTATCATCTGCATTTCACAATCAGGCCGGACTTACTGAAATAAATAGTATTCAATTTCTTGTAAATTGTGAAAACAGGTTTCTTTTAAAAGATGTTAATTCTTTGAATTTGTTAATGGCATTACCTGCTACTACAGGTAATTTTGCTATGCATACTGATTTTACCGGTAATATTCAAAATTACAATTCGAGGATTGGAGTTGCATATTCTAAAAAACTTACAAAGAAATTGTATTCAGGACTACAAATGAACTTCCTTCTTTCATGTTACTCAGAAAACAATAAAAATTATTCATGGGAAACAGGACTTGAATTAGGTTTTATTTATCAATTTTCAGAACTGACATCTTGCGGAATTCATGTTTCAAATCCATATAATTTAAGACTTTCAAAAAACAATAATAATCCAGTAGAATCCATTTGCATAAGAGGAGGATTTCATACAAAATACAGTGAGTATTTCATTGTTGCATTAGAAGCAGAATACAAAAACAATACGAAATTAAACCTGAAAGCAGGTATTGAAAGTGAAGTCAGGGGAGAACTAACCATCAGGGGAGGGATAAATACCTATCCATTTTCTTTATATGGAGGGATAGGATTAAAAAGATCTGCATACAAATTAGATATTTCATTAGCTTACTATCCTGTCCCGGGGTTATGTCCATCTTTAACTTTAATTTTCTCAAAGTGATGAAACTGCTTTCACTATGCTTTCTATTGCTCTTTGTTTATAAATTCTCATTCACCCAGACACAAAATACGGCATTAACAAATGAGATCACAGAGCGTATAGCAGAAACTTATATCGGGGTTTCAGAAGAGAATAATGACATGGAATCTGTAATAGATAACCTTGAAAAAATAGCTGAAAATCCAATTAATTTAAATACAGCAACTAAAAAAGAATTAGAAGATTTGAACTTACTTACTGCATATCAGATTGAAAATTTGTTAATATACAGAAATAACGTAGGGAATATTTACAGTGTTTTTGAGCTAATTGGGATAGACGGGTTTAATGCTATACTTATAAATGATCTTATGAATTTTATTTATGCAGGTGATATAACACCCATTGAAAAGGATTTTTCAAAAAACGAAATTAACATAAGGACTCAATACACTTTAGAAAAATCAAAAGGGTTCGAAGAAAAAGAGTTTAAGGGTATCAGACCCAAACTGTTTCTGAAATATAATTACCAAAAAGGAGAAAAATTTTCAGGGGGAATAACAGCAGAAAATGATTCAGGAGAAGAATTCTTCAAAGGCAGTAATTCCCGGGGATTTGACTTCTATTCCGGACACCTTTGCTGGAATGGAAGAAACATAATAAAAAGAATAATTGTTGGTGATTATCAGGTTAAGCTTGGTCAGGGAGCAACAATGTGGGCAGGATATGGTAAAAGAAAATCAGCTGAATCAATTTCTCTCAGATTTGACGGACAAGGAATAAGACCATTTACCTCATCAGATGAGAATCTGTTTTTAAGAGGGGGGGCAGTTCTGTTTGAGAAAGGAAATTACAATATGCTTTTATTTATTTCTGAAAAAAATATAGATGCGAACATATCAGAAACAGATTCTTCAGGCAATTATATTAAAGTCTCTTCATTGAAAACATCCGGATATCATCGTACTGATTCAGAAATATATGATGAAAAGAAACTCAATTCATTTACTACCGGATTTAGTGCTGTTATAAGTAAAAGCAAGTTTAAAGCTGGACTGAATTTTGTTTATCAAAAATTCAATTTACCAATTGAACCTGAAGAAAAACTCTATAATAAATTCAAATTCAGGGGAGACAACAATTTCAACATAAGTACTGATGCATTGATTATCAGCAAAAGAACTAATTTCTTTGGAGAAGCTGCAATCAGCAAATCAGGAGGTTTGGCTTTAATTGCAGGTATGGAATCCAATCCTTCAAGTGAAATTGGTTTATCCTTATTATTCAGGAGCTATTCAAAAGAATTTCATACAATATGTGGTAATTCAATTTCAGAATCAGGATTAAACAATGAAGCCGGAATACTGACTAATTTTATTTGGACTCCGATACCACACAGTAAACTTTCCGGATATATTGACTTTTATAAATCGTACTGGCCGGAATATAATGTATCGAATCTTTCTTCAGGAACTGATTTAGTAATAAATGGTGAATATGCTATCAACTCTTATTCAAAATTCTCAATGAGATTTAAAGAAGAAATTTCAAATAAATCATCAAAAGAAGAGCAAAGTGCTATAAAAAAAGATATAAATACAACATCTCAAAAAATCAGATTACAATATAGCTGGTCTCCAAATGGATCAATTTCACTAAATCTAAGAGGAGAAATATCCTCATATAATAAAAACAACAGCATTTCATCCGGATGGTTAATCATGTCTAATATTAAAACGTCCTTTTTAAAAAACAAGTTAGTTACAACAGCAAGTGCTTCATTTTTTAATACTGAAGATTATGATTCAAGAATATATACATATGAGAATGATATTCCTTCAAATAATTATATACCTGCATTTCAGAATAAAGGAATTCGATTATACATGAATCTCAAGTATAAAATTTCCAATAATTTTACAATTTATTTAAAGGCAGGCACAACCCAATATCTTGATGATATTATAAAAACGGGTACAGGTTTAAATGAAATAAACAGCAATCATAAAACTGACATTAAGCTTCAATTAAGAATACGTTTATGACATATTATCATTTTAACTACATTTGCAGGTTTAAATTTTAAAATGATGAATAGATTCGATGATATCCGTCCCTACAATGACGATGAAGTAAATGATGCAATTCATTCATTGATTGCAGATCCCGGATTTATGAAGATAGTCGAAATGCTTTATCCAAAACAGGATGAAAGAGAGAAAATGATTTATCTGTTAAAAAAAATTACTTCTGTCGAAGAGTTTCAAAAAAATATAATTGTACATCTTCTTGAAGAAACAGAAAAAAAGACAACTTCAGGAATAAGTTTTAGTGCAATGGAGCAATTTCGTACAGATGGAAATTATCTATTTATCTCAAATCATCGTGATATTATACTTGACTCTGCTTTTCTCAATTTAATAATGGACAAGCATAATTTCAGAAAGACAGAAATTGCTATAGGTGATAATCTTCTTATCTATGAATGGATTGAAAAGCTCGTTAAAATAAATCGTTCTTTCATCGTAAAAAGAAATCTGGGAATGAGAGAGCAGCTTGAATCGTCAAAGAAACTATCATCATACATAAGATATGCCATTACAAGAAAAGGAGAATCGATTTGGATTGCACAAAAAGAAGGCAGGACAAAAGATGGCAATGACCAAACACAACAAGCCATTCTTAAAATGTTAAACATGAGCAATGAAGGCTCATTACTAGAGGGTTTTTTCGAATTAAACATAGTTCCCATGGCCATTTCCTATGAAATAGAGCCATGTGCAATTTCCAAAGTTGAAGAATTATTAAATAGAAAATATAATCCTGATTTTGCAAAAACACAAAAAGACGACCTTAAAAGTATGGCTAATGGATTCATGTCTCAAAAAGGAAGAATACATTATTCTTTTGGAAATCCTTTAAACTACAGGCTCGTTGAGCTAATAAAAGAAAAGAAAACAAATGAAGCAATATCATCAATTTCAGAATATATTGATAAAAGAATTTACTTCAACTATAAGCTTTGGCCAAATAACTATATAGCTTTTGATTTATTGAATAACAATCAGACATTTTCAGATAAATATTCTGAAGAAGAGAAAGATAATTTCATTTCAAGAATGAATAAAGAAATTTCAACTTTAAATTTCCCTGTTGAAGAAACCAGAACTATGTATTTGAATATGTATGCGAATCCGGTTGTAAATTATATGCGGCACTTTGGATAAAATATTTTCTTTAAAGTTATATAACGATGCTTCGGCAATTTGAAAAAATAAATACAATAATCTGGGATTGGAATGGTACTTTGCTAAATGATACTGATATTTGTATTTCAACAATAAATGAATTATTAGCAGAAAGAGGCCTCAGCGAAATTTCCAGAGAAAATTATCTTGAACTTTTTGGTTTTCCAGTTATAGACTATTATAAAAAAATAGGTTTCAAATTCGAAAAAGAGTCATTTGAAATACCTGCAAATCAATATATTCAAAAATACCATTCAAAGTTATCTCAATGTGAATTGCACAATCAGGTTTTAGAAGTTTTAAAATACTTTAAGGAATCAGGATTCAAGCAATTGGTATTATCTGCATCTGAGGATACAAAACTTAAAGAAGCTATTACTCATTTTAAAATTGTAGATTTTTTCGATGAAATTAGTGGTCTCGACAACCACTTTGCTTTTTCCAAAACAACTCTTGGAATAAACATGTTGAATAAGTTGAAAATTTCTCCTGAAAATACATGTCTGATTGGTGACACAGACCACGATAGTGAAGTAGCAGATGCCATCGGATGTAAATGCATTTTAATTGCAGATGGCCATCAAAGTAAATCTCGCCTTGAGGAAACCGGTTCATTCGTAATAGATAACCTCAAAGATCTTTTTAATGTTTTAAGATAAAATCTAATTGAAACATTCAAGTAAAAATGGGCTTATTTAGACAATCAAATAAGCCCATTGCATTTATAATTTAATGTATAATGAGGGTTAATAATTACTTTTTTGTTTTAGGTTGACGTCCGCTTTTCTTAAGTGCCTGATCGACAATATACAATATCTGACCATTTGTGCTTCTGAATTCATCAGCAGCCCATTTTTCTATAGCAGCCATTGTATCTGAATCAATACGCAAAACAAAACTTTTAGTTTTATTATCCTTCTCTGCCATTATTAATTATATAAAGATCCTGTATTTAAAACCGGTGATGCATTTTCATCACTACACAGTACAACCAGCAAATTGCTTACCATTGCAGCCTTCTTTTCTTCATCAAGTTCAACAACATTCTCCTCAGAAAGTTTGTTTAAAGCCATTTTAACCATACCCACAGCACCGTCAACAATTTTTTCACGTGCAGCAATAATTGCTTCTGCCTGTTGACGCCTTAACATTACTGCTGCAATTTCTGGTGCATAAGCCAAATAATTAATTCTGGCTTCAATAACATGTATACCTGCAATTGATAATCTTTCATTTAGTTGGTTTTCTAAAATATCATTTATTTCTTCTCCACCCGACCTTAATGTTAAATCATTTAGATTATCCGAACCGGAATGATCATATGAATACATACCTGCAACATTTCTTAATGCAGAATCGCTTTGAATCTTAACAAAATTCTGATATGATTTCATTCTTTCATTTACCTTATGAATTGCAGAGTTAGCAGCAACGGCTGTCAGCATAGATTCACTGTCAATATCAAATGTAGCCTTGTAGGTATCAGATACATGCCAAACAACAACGACGCCAATCATAATAGGATTGCCGGACTTATCATTTACTTTGATTGGCTCTGCATCAAGGTTTCTGGCTCTGAGTGTTAATTTCTTTTTTGTGTAAAAAGGATTAACCCAATAAAAACCGTTCTCTTTTATTGTTCCCGAATATTTTCCAAAAAAGACTAAAACCATAGCTTCATTAGGTTCAATCTGCATTAAACCTCCCCAGAACAAGCAGTTCAGGAAAAACAATAAAGTATCAACAATTAGTACAAAAACTTTTAATGGGGTATTTTCTTCATAATTTGATACTGCCCATACGAAAATGGCAATTATTCCTGCAAGTAATAGAATGTTTAATATCAACATTAATATCCCTGACATTTTAAAACCGGTAAAAACTTCTTCTTTTGTTTTCATTGCTTTTATTTATTATGATATTATTTTGATATCACAAAATTCAAAATAATTCTTTAAATATCAAAGAATATTATCACTTTTTTTTAATAAAAAAGCCACTCCGAAAAGTGGCTTTAAATAAAACGCTAATATTTTCTTATTTATCTTTTTTCTTTTTTTTGAAAAGGTCTGAAAAAGCAAGCATCAAACCTCCAAACAATAACATAAAAAGTCCAGACCAAAGGTTAATATTAATATTCAGAGATATACCGTACATTTCATTTCCACCGGTTACAAGTCCGAATATTGTAAGGATAATTCCAAAAATTGAAAACATTGCCCCTATTGGTATTTTAATATCTAGTCCCATATTATAATTTTTATTTTTACCAGAAAATAATTGTTAAAGCTACAGCAATAATTCCAACAATAATTGCCATGAATGAAGGCTTTTGATACCAGTATTTACTATCATCCACAACCTTAGGAGTTAGTGAATAAACAAGGCCTTTAAGTTCATCATCAGTTTTATTCCTTTTTGTAAGCAATGAAATCACAATTGTAATGATTAATGCCATACTGAAAGCAATAATAGCTACCCAGAAATTCTGAGCCATTTCACTTGGGAATGTATGTAATACTGTTCCCATCCAACCACCTTTAATCAATGAAGTTGCCCCTGCCGGCTGAGTAAGACCATGAACAATTGCAGCAGATCCGGTTCCTGAGATAAGTCCCCAGAATGCTCCATGTCCGGTTGTTCTTTTTGTAAACATACCAAGCAGAAAAGCAGCAAATAAAGGAGCATTTATAAATGCAAAGATCAGTTGAAGAAAATCCATTACATTATTGAACATAGCTGCAACATAAGCTGTCAGGATACTAACTCCAATTCCAAAGATAGTAGTCAACTGCCCAACTCTCAGATAATGTTTGTCTGACTTACCTTTAACAAGATAACTCTGATAAATGTCGTAAGTAAACACTGTATTGAAAGCAGTGACATTACCAGCCATTCCACTCATAAAAGATGCCATAAGAGCAGTAAGGCCAAGTCCCAAAACACCAGTTGGAAGAAATCTCTTCAAAAGCATTGGAATAACCAGGTCATAGTCATATGAAGCACCTTTTACGGGTAATTTAAACAACTCATCTCCGGAATTTAATAATGCTACAGCAATTACCCCCGGTACAATTACTAAAAATGGGATGAACATTTTAGGTAAAGCACCAATAAGCGGAGTTTTGCGGGCAGCGCTCATAGAACCAGCTGCCATCGCTCTTTGTACAACAAGGAAGTTTGTACACCAGTATCCGAATGACAATACAAAACCTAGTCCAAATATTATACCCATAACTCCACCCATGGGATGACCCGAAGATATTGCCTGCCAGGAATGTTCAAATCCGGTAGTTCCGGGATTCATGCTTAATTTCTCGACCATGCCATCCCATCCGCCAACATTTATCAATCCAATAATTACTAATGGCAAAAATCCAATAACAATTAAAAAGAATTGAAGAACTTCATTGTAGATTGCTGAACTTAAGCCTCCCAGATAAGTATATATCAACACTATCAGTGCGGATATTATCAGGCTCAAGTGAAAATTCCATCCTAAAAGATTTTCCATTAACAATGCCAATGCATACATCGAAATACCTGAAGCAAAAACTGTCATTATTGCAAATGAAAATGCATTAAATCCTCTTGTTTTTTCGTCAAAACGAAGTTTAAGATATTCAGGGACAGATCTTGCCTTGGATCCATAGTAGAATGGCATCATAAAAATAGCAAGGAAAATCATAGCAGGAATGGCACCTATCCAGTAGAAGTGAACTGTTGCCATACCATATTTTGCACCTGAGGCTGCCATCCCAATAACTTCAAGTGCTCCAAGATTAGCAGAAATAAATGCTAACCCGGTAACCCAGGCCGGTAATGATCGGCCGGCTTCTAAAAATGCTGAGGCATCTTTCATATATTTCTTTAGTGCCCATCCAATTCCAAGCACAAAAAGAAAATATACTATCATGATCGAATAATCGACCGCCCCTAAATTAAATCCTGTTTCCATAAGAATGTAATTAGTAATAGTTAGTATAATTGTCTAAAGTATACAAATTTAACATTCATATACTTGTATACAAGTAATGAATGTTAAGTTTTACCTGCCCGGTGTTTAAAAAAAGCAGGATACCGTTAAGGTATTCTGCTTTTAATATTATGATCTTTCTGTATACTTAGTGTGCAGAAGTTTATGTGAAATATTACTGACAGGCTTATCCAGAAACTCTTCATATATTTGCTTTATTTCCGGATTTTCATGAGATTTTCTTATTTTCTTTCCTTCATCTTCCTTATATATTGCTTCTATCCTCTTAGCCCTTATTTCATCAGTTGTAAAACGCGGTTGACCTCCTCCTCCAATACACCCTCCGGGACAAGTCATTACTTCAATGAAATGAAATTCTTCACCGGAACGCATAGATTCAATTATTTTTCTTGCATTACCCAGACCATGGGCAACTCCTACCTTAAGTTCAACTCCTTCAAGAAAACTCCATTCAGGAAGACATTCTTCAATTTTCAGTGTAGCTTTCTTAATTCCATTTAACCCAATAACAGGTTTTAAATGAAGATTTTCTACCGGCAATTCTCTTCCTGTAACTATTTCGTAAGCTGTTCTTACAGCTGCTTCCATAACCCCCCCGGTATTAGCAAAAATATCAGCTGCTCCGGAGCTTTCTCCTAAAGGAGAATCCATCTCCTCATCCTTCAATGACCTAAAATCAATACCTGATTGTTTAATCATCCTGGCGAGTTCTCTTGTTGTTAAAACATAATCAACATCCTTATATCCACTATCATTCATTTCCGGACGGTTGCTTTCAAACTTCTTAGCTGTACAAGGCATTACAGAAACAACTACAATATCCTTAGGATCTATTCCTGCTTTTTTTGCATAATATGTTTTAGCAACAGCTCCAAACATCTGCTGGGGTGATTTGCAAGTTGATATATTATCAAGAATGTCAGGATAAAAATATTCAGCATATTTTATCCAACCTGGAGAGCATGAAGTAAATTGAGGTAAAGCGACCTGTTTCTTATTTACAATAGCTTCTTTTAACCTTAAAAGAAGTTCAGTTCCTTCTTCCATTATTGTCAGATCGGCAGTGAAATTTGTATCAAAAACTTTATCAAAACCCAAAAGTCTAAGTGCTGTAACCATTTTACCAGTAACAAGTGTTCCGGGTTCATAATCAAAACATTCTCCAAGAGCAGCCCTGATAGCTGGAGCTGTTTGAACGACTACAAATTTTGAAGGATCTTCTATTGCATCCCATACAAATTCAATATGTTCCTTTTCAGTAATAGCGCCAACAGGGCAAACTGCAGCACATTGACCACACTGAACACAGGCAACTCCATCAAGTTGCTGATCAAAGGCGGGACCTATTCTGGATTCGAAACCCCTTCCCTGAGCAAATAATGAGCCAACACCTTGAATTTCTGAGCAAACAGTTATGCATCTTCTGCATTTTATACATTTTCCTGAATCTCTGACCAAAGCATATGTAGAATCATCAATAAAACTTTTAAGCTTTTCTCCTTCGTAAGTAATATCCATAACTCCCAATTCAATCGCAAGCCTTTGAAGTTCGCAATCATCATTTCTCATACATGTCTTACATTCCCCACAGTGTTCGGAAATCAAAAGTTCAACAACAAATTTTCTTGCCTCTCTGACATTTCTGGAATTTGTTGTTATTTTCATTCCATCACTAACAGGTGTTGTGCATGAAGCTACCATATTCTTAGCTCCTTCTACATCGACCATACAAACCCTGCAAGCTCCTTTAGGATGTTGATTTTCAAGATGACAAAGAGTTGGAATTTTAATTCCTACTGCAGCTGCGGCATTTAGTATCGTGGTTCCGTCAGCTACCTTTATTTCTTGTTTATTAATATATACAGTTGCCATTCAATTATTTTTAAATATTAACAAGAACTTCCATAATCACATCTGAGACATCTTCTGGATTGCCTTATTGCCTCACCTTCAGGCCATACTTGCTCAACTTCATCAAAATTGTGTCTTCTTCTCTCTGCTGCCATCATTACCATATGAACTCTTGGATATTTGGCCGGATCGGCTTCAGGATCAAAGAAGCTATCATTATATTTTTCTTTTCTCCAGAAATCATGTTTTTCTCCTGTCAAATATTCATCAATTCCAACTGCTGCTCTTTCTCCTCCGGCAACAGCTTCAATTACAGATGAGGGACCATTAGCAGCATCTCCTCCGGTAAAAATCCAGGGTTCAGATGTCTGACCTGTACGAGGATTGCACCAAATCTTTGATTTACCATCAATTTTAAGAGGAGTACCATCCAATATGACATCAGTATCAAGAGTCTGACCTGCAGCAATAATAATCTGATCTGATTCAAAAATCAGTTCATCATCAGTTTCAACGGGCTTTCTTCTTCCAGTATCATCAAATGAACCAAGCTTCATTCTTACGCATCTGACTGCCTTTACCTTGCCTTCTTCTGATATTATTTCTTTCGGATTAGTAAGAGTATGAAGTTCAATCTTCTCTTCAATTGCGGCATCAATTTCCTCAGCCCATGCCGGCATTTCATCCTGAGTGCGTCTGTATACAATATCAACTTTTTCAGCTCCCAGTCTTACGGCAGTTCTGGCAGCATCGATTGCAGCATTACCCCCTCCGACAACAATTATCTTTTTTCCAACCGGAACTGAACCCCTCAAATTATATGTCTGAAGAAAATTTAATGCATCTACTACCCCCTCAGCATCTATACCTTTTATTTGAGGAATAATTCCCTGAGGCGATCCAACTCCAATAAACACACATTCAAATCCATCTTCTTTAAGCGATTTTAAAGTAAAATCCCTGCCCAGTTTCATTTCAGTCCTAATATCAACTCCAATATTTTCAATCATACGTATTTCCCTGGCTAATATTTCCCGGGGTAAACGATACGCAGGAATTGTCTGAACCAACATGCCTCCCGGCCTTTGTTCCGATTCAAATATTATAGGTTTATATCCTAATCTTGAAAGAAAATATCCACATGATAATCCAGAAGGTCCTGCTCCAATAATGGCAACTTTCCTTTCTGCATTTACAGGATTCTCTTTTATTTCAGGAAGCTGAATTGTTATCTCCTGATCAACCATAAATCGTTTAATACCACGGATTGAAACAGGAGCGTCTATGCTCGACCTACGACATTTATCCTCACAAGTATGAAAACAAACTCGTGCGCAAACTGCAGCAAAAGGATTTCTTTCTCTGTGTAAACGTAATGCTTCAGCATACCTCTTTTCTCCTGTCAAAGAAACAAAACCCGGAACATCAACTCCGGCAGGACAAGCACTTTGACATGGTGCTCTTACAAGTTTTGCACATACTCCAGCTTCACATTTATGTTCTCTAATGTGTGATTCATATTCTTTTCTAAAATATCGTATTGTTGATAAAACAGGGTTTGGAGCTGATTGTCCAAGACCGCACAAAGAAGTTTTCTTTATCCAATAACCTAACCTTTCCAGTTTTTCAATATCGCCTTCTCTGCCATGACCTGTTGTTATTCTATCGAGTATTTCATACATTCTTTTAGTACCCACCCTACATGGAGTACATTTGCCACACGACTCTTCAAGGACAAAATCAAGAAAGAACTTAGCTACATCAACCATACAACTTGCCTCATCCATTACAACCAAGCCGCCTGATCCCATAATTGCTCCAAGTTCATTTAATGATTCATAATCAAGCGAAACACTTAAATGTGACCTTGGTATACATCCTCCTGAAGGACCACCAATCTGAGCGGCTTTAAAAGGTTTTCCGCTACTGGTTCCTCCACCAATATCATAAATTAAATCTCCTAAAGAAGTCCCAACAGGAACTTCATAAAGACCTGAATTCTTAATTGCACCGGTAAGTGCAAATATCTTTGTTCCTTTGCTTTTGCCTGTCCCGAACTGAGCAAACCACTCTCCTCCTTTTTCTATTATCGAGCTTACATTTGCATAAGTTTCAACATTATTTAAAACTGTAGGTTTGCCCCATAAACCGGCTGTTGTCGGGAAGGGAGGTCGTGGTCTGGGCTCTCCCCTTTTTCCTTCAATTGAAGCCATTAAAGCTGTCTCTTCACCACAGACAAAAGCACCTGACCCCATTCGTATTTCAAGATCAAAAGAAAAGTCAGAACCCAAAATATTATTACCAAGAAGCCCTAACTCCCTGGAATCAAAAATTGCTTTATTCAACCTTTCAACTGCTAGAGGGTATTCAGCCCTCACATAAATAAATCCCTTTGATGCACCAATTGTAAAAGCACCAATAATCATACCTTCTATTACACTATGAGGATCGCCTTCAAGAATACTTCTATCCATAAATGCACCTGGATCGCCTTCATCTGCATTGCACAATATGTATTTCTGATCTGAAATCTCTTTTTGAGCAAGTCCCCATTTCAAGTGAGTAGGAAAACCGGCCCCTCCACGGCCCCGCAGTCCCGAAGCTTTCATCTCCTCCAGAACACCTTCCGGGTTCATAGAAGTAATTACTTTCTTCATCGGCAAATATCCTCCTGAAGCAATATATTCAGATATATCTACCGGATCAATATTTCCGCACCTTCTTAATACAATCTTTCTTTGCCTGTTGAAAAGCTTTACATCATTGACGTCTGATACTGCTTTACCATCGTCATCATTGTGATGCATAAGTCTTACAATTGGTTTGTTTTTCAAAAGATGACTTTCAACCAATTCATCAATATCTGAAAGTTGAACATTTTCATAAAATATACCGGATTTCTGCATCATTAATACAGGCCCCTTTGAACAAGGTCCCATACATCCGGTTGATCTTAAATAAACCTTTTCTTCAAGTCCATTTTCTATAAGCTTCTTTTTCAGCTCAGACCTTAGATTCAATGATCCACAGGCAATACATCCACCACCTGTACATATCTTTATAATTTCCTGATATTTATTATTTTCTTCGGAAATTTTCTTTGAAAGTTCCTGATAAAGTAGTTCTAACTCATCAGGATTGTTTATTCTTTGCATATCGGTCGGTTTTGAGTTTATAGTTTTATTTTATTCAAAACTGTTCAATATTTCACTGACTTTTGAAGGCTTTACCCTCTGAAAGGTTTCATCATCAACCATTACTACAGGTGCTAATCCACATGCACCAAAACATCTCCCTACCTCAAGCGAAAACTTCCTGTCCGGAGTTGTATCTCCTACTCCAATTTCCAGTTCTTTCATCAAAGCGCGTAAGACATCCTGCCCTCCCCTTACATAACAAGCAGTTCCCAGACATACCCTTATAGTATGTTTACCCTTAGGTTTCGTTGAAAAATAGGAATAAAATCCCACGACGCCTGCAACTTCGCTGTATGGAATCTTAAGCTCTCTGCTTATAAGTCGCATTGCCCTTTCGGGTAAATAGCCGAATAAGTTCTGTGTGGTTTGAAGTACCGGAATTAATGAGCCCGGCACTGTACGTTGCGACTGAACAATGATTTTTAACCTTTCATAAAGTTCGTCATCATGCTCCTGAACGCAGTCGCATAACTTTTGTACTGGTTTTGGCTCTGTCATAACTTTTCAAATCAATCTATTCCCCATAAATTTAACAAAATTGATTCATTAAATAGATGGATATTTGTCTTTATAAATGTTTGACTTGGAATGTTATATAATATATTATTGAAGTTTCTGAATATGTTGACTTTGGTTATAATTTTCCTTATATTTTATCTTATTGCAATTTCTATTCTTATCTATGACGTATTTATTTAAGTACCAAAAAATAATTATACCTTGAAAACATTATAGAAAACAAATTTCTTCAATAATGTTAAATATAAATATTTCCAAATTTAACCCAATTTTCCTGGAACAATTAAACAATCTTTCTCCTGAAGAATGGCAAAGCGACGCTTACCAATTATTCCTCCAAAATGAATGGCAACCATGGTTTTACCCTTTTCAGGCAACTTATAATAATTCACTGGTTGGATTTGGCATGTTTTGCATCTTTAAACAATTTGCCTGGCTAGGCTGGATTCTTGTTCATGAAAATTACAGAAACCAAGGAATAGGAACTAAAATAACAAAACATCTCATTACTGAAGCTCAAAAAAAAGGAGCTCTGAACTTCATTCTTACTGCTTCCGATCTTGGACTACCAATTTATAGTAAACTGGGCTTCAAAATAACTTCCAGATACATCTTTTTTAATCGTCCGGAAAAAAAATTCTCTAATGCTGAAAAAAAACATATCCGCAAAGCTGTATATAGAGATATTGAAAATGTTTCGAATCTTGACCTTAAAGCTACCGGTGAAGATCGTTCAATAATGATTGAAAATTTTGCTGACGATATTTGGCTTCATGACAATAACGGAATAAAAGGTTTTTATATTCCTTCACTTGGAAATGGATACATTGTTGCTTGCGATCAAAAAACCGGAATTGAACTAATTAATTTTAAATGTAACAAGGATGAAAAGCCCGTTATTGTACCTGAAGAAAATTCAGAAGCCATTAACTTTCTTAAATCTTCCGGATTCAAAGAATATTTAATTGTTCCCAGAATGACTTTAAATAAAGAGCCAGATTGGAATCCAAAAATGATTTTCAACCGGGGTACAGGATATTGCGGGTAAATTACATCAGTATATATCTCATTAATTTAAAAATCAATTTCTATGCAACTATTTCTTTACCGAATTTTTTAATGTCTACTCCAGAAAAATTTCCTGAACTCATTATAAGCAAATTCTTATTTTTCCATTCATACCCTTTAAGCTTCTCAAATAATAATTTTGAATCTGTTAAAACAACAACGTTATTTCCACCGAATGCCTCTTTAACCAGCTCCTCGGTAATAGGCTCCAGTTTTTTATGCTCAATAGTATGAGGATCGAAATACACATATGCCTCATCTGCATATTCCATTGTTCCTTTATACTGAGGAAGAAAATCCTTTTTCAAACTACTAAATGTATGTAGTTCCATTACTGCAATCAGTTTCCTGTCTTTATACTGATTTTTAACAGCAGTTGTCGTTGCTTTTAACTTTGAAGGAGAATGTGCAAAATCGTAAAAAACAATTGCCTCCTTATTTTCTGAAACAACCTCAAGGCGTCTGGCCGATCCTTTAAATACACTTATTGCACTATAAAATTCTTCATCTGACAGACCAAGTTTATTACATACAATCTTTGCACCTGCAATATTTTGAAGATTGTGTTCTCCAAATACATCAAGCAGAACTTTATTCTTGCCATAAAGCAAAAATGTTTTATTATTCTCAATACAAAATTCAGGAGTTTTATAAGGATAAGCTTTTATGTCCTTTCTTATTCCTCCTGCTATTTCTTTAAGAAATTGGTCTCCTTCATAATAAACATAAGCGCCCCCCTGTTCAATCATTCCCGCAAATATTTTGAATTGATCAACATATTGATCAAATTCAGGAAAGACATTTATGTGATCCCATGCAATCCCGGTTATCAAAGCTATATCAGGCTTGTAATGATGGAATTTTGGTCTTTTATCGATTGGTGAAGACAAGTATTCATCTCCCTCAAAAATTGCTATATCAGTATTTTCGTTAAGTCCTACCATTGTTTCAAAACCATCAAGATTTGCACCCACCATATAATCAAATTCAACATTGTTGTATTTCAATACATGCATAATCATAGATGTAGTAGTTGTCTTACCATGACTTCCACCAATTACAATTCTAAGCTTATCTTTTGTTTGTTCATACAGATATTCAGGATAGGAGTATATTTTCAAACCTAATTCCCTTGCTCTGACCAGCTCAGGATTATCTTCCCTTGCATGCATTCCAAGTAAAATTGCATCAATTTTTTCAGATATTATTTCTGGTTGCCATCCTTCTTTTTCAGGGAGCAAACCATACTTCACTAATCTTGATTTTGAAGGCTCAAATACCTCATCGTCTGATCCGGTTACTTTATATCCTTTCTTATGCAGGGCAATTGCCAGATTGTGCATTGCACTTCCTCCTATTGCTATAAAATGTATATGCATTTTCATTTTTTTTAAAACTTAAAGTAAGAAAATTATCTGCTCAATTTTATTATATTTCTTCTTTAATTTAACAACTATAAAACAAACATATTTGTTAAAACACTTTCACATATGAAACTACATATAATTAATGCCGGAACTTTCTTATGCGACGGAGGAGGAATTTTCGGAAGTGTACCAAAAATCCTTTGGGAAAAGCATATCAAAGCTGACGATAGAAACATGATCAAGCTTTCAATGCGCTGTCTTCTTGTTGAACATGAAGACAGAATAGTGCTCATCGAAAGCGGATGTGGAGATAAATTAAGTACTAAGTTTGTGCTGAACAACGGTATCGAAAATCCTAATCTTTTAATTGAATCTCTTACGAAGAAAGGATATAAACCTGAAGACATAACTGATGTTGTACATACACATTTACATTGGGATCATTGCGGCGGTGGTACTAAATTTAATGAAAATAATGAAGCTGAAATTACTTTTCCTAATGCAACCTATCATTGCTCATTGGAACAATGGGAAAACGCTTTAAATCCTAATCCACGTGAAGATGATGCTTTTTTTATTGATGATCTCATCCCTGTTCAAAAAAGTGGCCGTTTAAATCTGATTAAGGAAGAATGTAATCTTTTTAATGGTTTCAGCTTGAAAATATTTAACGGGCATACTCCAGGAATGATTGTGCCTGTTATTTCTGATGAGAAACAAACCATAGCATATATTTCCGATTTGGCTCCCCTTGCCGCAAACATTCCCATTAAATGGATTTGCTCTTACGATCTTTATCCTGTTACCACTATGAAAGAAAAATTATCTTTCTTCCGCGAAGCTTATGAAAATAATTATTTGCTGTTTTTTGAACATGACCCAAAATATGAATGTGCAACTTTAAGGTGGGATGAAAATAAAGGTCCATTGATTAATAATAAGGGAGATTTTTCAAGCTTCCTGCTCAGTGAAACCAAATAAATTATAAATATCAGCCATTAAAAAATAAAGGTTTTGCCTCGTATTACATTATTGCATAATTGAATGTCAGTCCAAACTTTGTATTGTTTTGCGGATAACCATCTTCAGTTGAATGAGGTTTGTTCATGTTGTACTGCAAATACAATTTGATAGTTAACTGATCACTAATCATATAGTCAGCCTGAAAATCCAATGAGAAAATCTGAGTCCCATTCTGTAGTAATCCCAGCTCATCATCAATCTTTCTGAAGGTAGTCTTATAGTTACTGCTTGAAAGATCAAGCCTCATATTTATATCGTTTGATACTGATTCCGATTTTCTCTTTGTCTTTATAATCATATCCATACCTGTAAACCTATAACCTATCCCTATACTATATTCATTTTTCAACATCTCGCTTAATTGCATGTTAGAGAAGCTGAAATTCAGGTTACGTGTCCTTCTTATTTCAAATCGGGTACTTAAATCGTTAACAAATCCAATGTCTACATTAATAAGCGGACTGAAATCTTCCTGAATATTTATTGAAGTAATATCCAGCTCAGGAATAAAAAATCTGTCGTTATCTAGTTGTCTTCTCACCCAGCTGAATCCTTCACCATCAGCCTTATATGCCAAATTTGTCTGAAATTGACCGATAGTATATGTAGACCTGTAACTATGATTAAAATTAAGTGAATGTACATAGTCTTTCAACCAGTCAATATCTTCAGTATTTCCATTATAATTAACCACCCAGTTAGGTCTTATCCATGCAATCCCCGGTCGTGGTGTAAGCGGAATTTTATTTGCATCTATTCCAGTATATGTTGCAAGAAAAGCCGGTATAAGCACATCTGACGATTTATCGCTTATTCCATTTTCTTTTCCGGCACCAGGATTTTTCAAATATCCATCTCCTTCTACATATCCACGTTCATTATTTAGTCTGGCAAGAATAATCTTTCTGTTTTCATTTCTGAATTTGTCAAATAAAACAGACTTAGCTTCATCTCCGTTTATGCTTTCGCTAAATGCAGTTGCCAGAGTAAGGATTGTCATATCAAAATTACCTGTTTCTTTTCTGCTCAGGAGCTCAAAACTGCCATTATTCCCGTTATATTGAATGAAACTGCTTATATTGCTCGATTCTCTCCTTTTCCCTGTTATATTGAACCTTAAATTTGATATAGGTTCAAATTGAACTGAAAAATTCCAGGTTTCTGTACTTTGCACTAAATATTGCTTTGATATTGTAGTATCTTTTGAAATCCAGCCTTTCTCAGCTGCCTGCATTGCAAAATTTTCATCCTGCCATCCCATTAAGAATGGAAGTGTAGGAGCCATTGATTGCAGACCTCCTTCTGTTGTATAATTTCTGGCTCCAAACAAATATGGATCAGGAAGGAAACCCGGTAATTCAGTACCACCTGTTTTAGCATATGTAACCTGTATTGTTCTTATCCCCAGCAGCATCCTGGTTGTAAAGTCAAGAGCTTTTTTCACAAATGGTTCATCAAGCTCTTTTTTGCCAGTGATTAATACCTGGGCACCGGAAAGATTTTTCTCAGACTTAAAGTTTATCCTGTTTTCATTCACAACACTTATCTCTCCCTTTATTGTATCTCCTTTACTACTTAAAACAGTAACTTTTATATCCTCAGTTCCGAGCTTATGGAATATAGATTTTGGAACATTGGCTTTAAAGTCTACTTTCTTTTCTTTATAGTCAACATCCTTAAATTTCTTTTCTTCTCCGGGTTTTTTTGTGTCTCTGGAAGCAGTCTTCTTCTGTGGTTGAGCTTTACTGCCGTATCTTCTTGTTTTTCCCTGAAATTTCTGATTTACCTGTTTGAAATATGGAACTTTATTATAAAGTGTCATCATATTCAAAGATCCATTGATATTTATTGATGAAGAATTACGAACAGTATTTCCCAGATCAATGGATTCTAATTCTGAGCTAAGTTGTGATCCTGCAACCCAGTCATAAGAGCCGCGGTATGTTGCTGATGCTGAAGTCCAGTCAAGTAACGGCAATTTATTAATAGGTATTGTATACCTTAAATCAATGGTATGCTGGTAATCAACTGGACGCCCAAAGGCCAGTAGATTTTTGTATATCTCATTTTGCATCTGATCATATAATTCAGGATACAAATTTTTATCTTCAACACCATCAATCTCGTCTATTCTTGATGTATTTTTATTTGAGAAGTCAAGTCTAAGATTCTGAGTGAGATTATACCTTAAATCAAAACTTCTGTTCCATAAAAAGTCTTTCTGAACAGTAACAGGAAGATCGAGTTGCATTCCTGAATTATCTCTTGCCAACCTTTCACTGTAATTTCTTGATAAGTCAGTTCTAAAAGAAATAAGTTCAGGGATAAAATTAAAATTGAAATCCTTTATAAGTTGTAATGCTTTATTATCTAAAAACTTGAAAGTTTTAAAAGGCATAATAGGTTTTGATTGTGCAGCATAGTTATAATCGAACGACCCTCTTGTTGTTCTTTGATATTGCCTTTCTATATCAATATTATGATTCAATTGCTCATTTCTGGAATATGATACTGAGAAGTTTTCTATATCTGTAGGTAACGGCTTTCTATCTGCTTTTTTTCTTTCAGGCTCAATCGTCACGTTGTTTATGTTAAAACTTTTCCTGGTACTCACATCTTGTGAAATACTTTTCAAATAATCTTTTTCTTCCGGACTTTCAATAATTGAAAGGGCATCAGTCATTTTTATGTCTGAACTTAAAGGATTATACTCAGGAGTCGAAACTCCTGTAGAATAGCTGTAAAAAACCGGAAGATGCAATCCTACTTTTTCGGGAAGAAGTTTGCCTAACTGAAATGTTGCTGCAAAGTCAACCTGATATTTATCCTCCAGACTTCTGCTTGAAGCTACATCATTGATGCTACCCCATCCTACAGATTGAGTATTTCCTGCAAGTGTAATATTTCCTATATCTGCCAACCTTAATGACATTCTCCCATTGGATGCCCATCCTCCCTGTTCAGTGAAATCTGATAATCTTAATTCATTTACCCATACCTCAACAGATTTTGGAAGTTCATTGCTTTTGGGATTTCTTATACCAATATGAAATACATCCACTTCACCTAAACTCGGATTACCTTTGATCTTGATAATATTTTTACCACCAGCATAACCTTCATGATATTGGGGATAAACGTCAGACCTTGATAATTTTGAACCGGCTTTTCGCATCTCTTCATCCCTTTTCATTTTTAAATCAGAGAATATTGATAAATCAAGGTTCAGTCTGTTCTCATCAGGCCATACTATTAATCTGTCAGATTCTCTGTCATCGCTATATGAAGTTGCCGGTATTGGAGTTAACTTCAATGGAACTTCATATTCATAATAGTTATCCTTATCTACACCCATCCTGATGAATAGTGTTACTTCATAATCATTAAGCGGATAACCTTCAATTGCTTCAGCATGAACTTCCATTTTAAGTTTTTTATACTGACGCATATCCATACCAACATTCTTATAAACTGCACGAGCATCACCTCTTTCCAGATCTTTCACCTTCAACAACATTGATTGCTCATTCATCTTTGTAGAATTTGTACTGGTAGGATCTATTTCTCGTTCAATATCCGGAGGAAGAATATAATTAATTGGTTTTCTGCTTTGATTTTCTTCAATATTTATTGAAGCAAGATCAAATTCGGCATTAGCCGATTCTACACACCCTGCTTCGAGTATTGGCTTTTGTTCTTTTCTCCAGTCAGCCCTGACTAAAGATAATGTAGCAAAACGAAGTATAACTGAATCAGAAAAATCAGTCATGAACATTCTCATAAATCTGATTGATTTAAAGTCATATATATCCCCTACCTTTTCAACATAGGGATTTTGCCTTATTGGAATTTTAAACTGATACCAGTCAATCCTGTCAGTAGTAGCATTTTTAAGCGGAACAACACGAGTTACCTTGTCAACGATATAATTTTGACCTACAATCATATCTTCTGGTCGTATGCTAACTTTATACTGGAAATATGACTCTAGCTCATTTAAGGTATTGTCTTCATTAAGATCTTCTATATCAGGTTCAGTCTTTCCTGAAGTAGAATAATCTTCAGTATACATCGATGTTGTAGGCGAATTACCTTCAATCCCGTTATAATCTTTATATCTGTCCAGAATAGAAACTTCATTATCATCATAATCTGTACCTCGGTAATGATGAAAATCATCACCGGAAGGGTCTGCTGCTAACTTGTTATATACCTCTTCAGAAACAAAATTTTTAACTGTTTCCAGATAGCTTTTAAAAAATGTTCTTTCATCTTCATCACTTAACCCATCAAATCCGAGATCCTGATATTTTCTTGCTTTTTCATCATTTTCAAATGCCTGAGTTAACAGCTGTTTGCTCGAAACACGACCCCATGCTGAAGTATCAACATTTGAAACAATATCAGTTGTAGGTAATCCGTTCTCAAAAGCTTTTTTACCATCTTTTAGAATATCTTCTGAAACATTTCCGAGATTGAAATACAGATCGCCACCCTTTTGACTATTATCAACGTTATATTTAAAAGGATCCATCATCCAAAACTCAATATATTCAATGTTTGATGACTCAAAATTAGGTGTTTGTATTTCCCTCATAATACCACCCCATCTTTGCTCAGGATTCTTAAGATATCCATTAACATCCATACCTGCTGATACTTCAGTTGGCTCTGCGTCAAAATTATACGGACCTCTTTCGTTTGGGTAATATGCAAGATTAAAAACATATTGATATGGTGTAGCACCAATTGTCAACTCTTTACCCGGGAAAATCTCCTGAACCAATACATCTCTCATATAATGATTCGACAACATTTCCAGGTCACCTTTAATATGTGAAGGCATTTCTGTTCTGCTCTTTTCACTAAAAATTCTGTCAATATAAAACCATGAGATTTTTGCCCTGTTCAAACCATATTTAATATTATCTGACATGTCTGATTCAGAGAATAGCTTTGGTGTTGATGCAAGTTGCCACCCATAAGAATTTGCCATTGAATAGGGAGTCTCTACTCCTTCAAAATCATCTATATAAACATTATTGCCAGTAACGCTTGATTTTCCGGGAAACAATTTAGCTACTTCACCTTCTATTGAAAAGCTTGATTCTGATTTTGAATCGACAAATGGAAGATAGTTGATTAAATCAGTCAAAAGTTGCGATTTATCTCTATACTGAAAATCAAGACCCATCATTAGGTTTGATACAGGTTCTTCTCCCATGTCAACTTTATTCGTAATCGGTCTTTCATTCATATAAAGCAAGGTTCCACCAATATTTAATTTGTCTGAAACTTCATAGCTTCCATAAGTACCTATCATTGTCTTCCTTTGCATCGATAGCAAATCCTGACTTTCAGTTGACACTTTAATCGGGGTGCCAGCTTCAATATATGCATCATTGATAATCTTAACCTTTCCCAATGCATAATCCACTGTATAATCTACATTTTCAACTAAAACTGTACTACCTGCTGAAACAACAACTGATCCTTGTGCCAGATTGAAAGTATTAAGCGATATCTCTGAACTTGAAGATCCTTTATAACTACCAACCATCAAATATTTATCGTGGTCAAAATCTTGTTCTGCTTCAGTTTTTGTTTTTTCATATAATGAGCTGTACGAGTACTTTTCCTTTGTAGCTTTATCCGGTAATTTATTTGTAATATATGAACCAAAAGGCTCTAATACCGGAAATATTACCTTCCCATCCTGAGCCAAAATGGTAATCCCATTAACAAAGTCAAACATACCATCTCCCTTCTCAGTATAGTCGTTCTGAGAATTTAAATTATCAAGATTTAAAACTCTTAACAACGTTTTATCCTTAAATCCCTCAACAGGTAAATAGTTTATATATGTGTTTGTCGAATCATTATTATAAACAATATTAAAATCAAAATCTTCTGACGTTACATCGTAAGCACCAAGATTGTAGATATTCTTCATCATAAGGTCCCAGGTAGGAAAACCTGGGGAAAGGTTGGTTCCTTTAATAAGCTTTAAAACAAGAGTATTATCAGATGTAGTTATATCGGATGAAAACTGACCTACCTGAAATGTTGTATCACCAATTGTAATTTCAAAAGCTACAGCAAGTACTTCATCATTATTTAAAGGAGAATTAAGAGATATATAACCCAACTCCTTATTTAACTCATATTCTGAAACATTCATTAATCTGGCCTGATCGATCTTCTCCCAATGTGTCCCATACTTAAATCCTCTGGGCTCAAGTGGTTTAAGTATTTTGAGTATTTCTGATGATTTATTTATCCCTGAATAATTTGTCATAATCTCATTATAAAGATTATTCGCTCCATTATGAGGAACATAATTTCCGGGATATGCCAATCCTGTTGCAGGACCGAATTCACTGACTGTATTTGATATATGTGCTTCCTGTTCTCCCAGATCAACAAAAGCAACAATATTACGTGCTGAAGTAAAATTCTGACTTTTATTGGTTACCCAGACCTCAACCTTGTTTATTATAACTTTAGATTTTATTAATGGTAGTGAACTTAAAGCTTTATCATAATTATCTCTGAAAAATTTTGACAGAAAAAAGTGCCTGTTTTCATCATAATCAGAAGCTTTAATTTCAAATTTTGTTTTCTGGGAACCTCCCTCAGTTTCAACAACCTGCGATTCCCCCTTATGTTGTGAAATAATTGTAGTAAGATTCAATCTTCCAAACTGCATTTCGGTTTTTACTCCAAAGAGGTTAGTTCCTCCCTGAATTAAAGTACCATTTAATGGTAAAGAAACATTACCTGCTTCTATCTTTCTTAGTATTTCATCTTCCTTGCCATTATAATCAAGCTTAACCTTCTGTTCAAAATCAAAAGTCGCTTCAGTATTATAATTAACCTGCATATTAACCTTTTCTCCAATTTTGCCTGTTACACTAAGATTAATCTGAGGTTCAAAATCAAAGTTATTATTTCTTTTCTGACGTTCCGATAGTTGCTCATTGCCATTGTAATTTGTCTGATACCCTACCGAAACTTCAACATACCCCTGGGGCTTTATATCTATTACATCTCCACCGAAAATATTATTGAATGCTTCATTGTCTATTTTTAACTGGGGAATTAATGATTGCTGTTCTCCGGTTTCAATCTTTTCGACTTCTTTTCTTGTTTTCCAGTAATCCTTTATCGACTGATCAAAATCATACTTAACGTAATCCTTAAGGTTCATTGATTTTGGCAATCTGTAATACATATCACCTATTTTTTCATAGATAACATATTGCCTTGTCAAAGGATCGTATTCTATTTTGCGCTCAATATTTGAAGGTCGATTGAGATATATCGGATCGTCATCTACTTCATCAGGATATTGGAATTCCCCTTCATCTTCAAATGGATAATACAATAATGAATCCTTTCCTGAAAAAGAGCTCCCTTTGTTAGACTGGGCAAATGTATTGTTGACCGCGAAGGATAATAAACCCGCTGCAAAAATTAGTATGTAAATGAAATTCCTCTTCAACATTAGATAAACGGATTACATCTGCTTAAGTGCATCCTTAATTACTTGTTCAACTGATTTCTCCGGGTGTTCCCTTAAAATTTGATCTATGGCTTTCTCTGCGTTCTTCTTCACAAATCCTAAAGTCACTAAAGCAGATAACGCTTCTTCACGGGTTGTATTGTTTAATGAAACAAAAATATCGGATGAAACCGGTTCTTTAATCAACTTATCTTTTAATTCTACTATCAATCTTTGGGCTGTCTTCAAACCAATACCCTTTACAGCTTTAAGTTTGTTTACGTCATCAGAAATGATTGCATTTCGTATTTCATTAGCCGATAATGATGACAATATTAAAATACCTGTATTTGCTCCAACTCCTGATACAGAAATTAAATGCCGGAATAATTCCCTTTCATCTTTATTATGAAAAGCATAAAGAATATGAGCATCTTCTCTGATTATCTCATGTATCAAAAATTTAAAGGTTCCCTTACCGTTGATTTCTGTATATGTATTAAGCGAAATATGAAGGTAATATCCTATCCCGCCATTTTCTACAATTACATGAGCAGGATTAAGTTCAATTATTTCTCCTTTAAGATATTCAATCATTAAATTAATATTGTTGCTGTTCTTCTATTGCACTAAGGTCGATATCATCGGATTCGCCATTATTGCTGATTTCATACTTTGGTAATGGATTTTTGCTTATTTCAAGCCAGTTTTGTCTGCTCTTGAATATATCAACCGCATTGTATATTGCCTGTTGAAAAGATTCACAGGAAGCAATATTTTGTCCTGCGATATCAAATGCAGTTCCATGTCCCGGAGAAGTCCTTACAAAAGGCAAGCCTGCTGTATAATTAACTCCTCTTTCAAAAGTAAGAGCTTTAAATGGAGCTAAGCCCTGATCATGATACATTGCTAAAACCGCATCAAACTTATATTGCTGTCCTGACCCAAAAAAACCATCAGCAGCATAAGGTCCAAGTGCTGTAATTTTAAAATTTTCAGCTTCTCTTAATGCAGGAATTATAATCCGGGATTCTTCATCACCAATAAGACCATTATCACTGGCATGAGGATTTAATCCCAGAACTGCAATACGTGGATTGGTACATGTGAAATCCTGTATCAGAGATTTATGTAAAATTTTTAATTTAGATACTATCAATTCTTTTGTAATAACTTCTGTCAATTTACTAATAGGTACATGACCTGCAACTACCCCAACCCTTAATCCCTCTGAAATTAACAGCATCAAAGGTTCTTTAACATCAAACTGCTTGGCAAGATATTCAGTATGGCCGGGAAAATTAAAATCTTTTGATTGAATTGCTTCCTTACTTATCGGTGCTGTTACAAGAGCATCAATCTTTTTATTACGAAGATCTTTGACTGCATGCTCCAACGCCAGAAATGCAGCTTCACCTGCTTGCTCCGAAATTTTGCCCAACTCAACTCTCACATTATCATCACAACAATTGATGATATTAACCTTATGAAGATCAATTTCATCAACTGACCTTATTTGATTGAAATTAAAAGTTTCAAGTTCCAATACTTTCTTGTGATAAGCAGCTACTTTGGGTGAACCATATATTACCGGAGTACATAATTCCAACATTCTGGGGTCAGATAATGATTTTATTATTACTTCATATCCTATGCCGTTGATGTCCCCCTGGGTTATACCGACAATTATCTGATTGTTTTTCATTTTCCTGTTTGTTATTACTTACATGATACCATTTAAAGGCAAGGCACAAAATTAATAAAAAGGGCGAATAACATCCGCCCTACTGTATGAATTGTTTGTTTATCTTATTCATATCTTCCTGATTCGTAAATTCCACTGAGTAGATCATAGCTTCCATTTGCCTCAGTAGATTTCTTTTATTTTTGGATGGAGCATACACAAAACCATCAAGACAAATTACCCTTTTCTTTAAAAGATCTATTATTGAAAGATTTACAAATGGTCCTCCCATGAAATCATTTTCAATTTTCCATAATCCTCTTAGCTCAGCCGCATAATTCCCACCTTTATTAAAAGTATTGAAAAGAAGAGGTACTGAAGGTTCTATAAGCATGAATGATCCATCCGAAGGACCGGGAACATTATTCCTTGTTACCAGGTTTCTTTTTGTTGTCAGATATTCTTGGGTAAACGTACTGTCTGATTCATAAGGATATGAATAAATTAATATCCCCTGACTTATTTCGTCAGTTTCATATCTTATCCACATAAAATCAGGTTTGTCTTCAGCTACATTAAAACCAACAGGTACATTGATTGTAATGCCAAATCTTTCTTCAGTTTTATCTGAAACCTTTTTTTCTCTAAATTTTGAATAATTGAGCAAAAGCCTGTCCCTTTCTGCCTTTATGAAAAAACCAATTATTTTATCCTTGTTTTCATCAAAAACCTGCCTGAGTTGAATTATGTCTTTTGCATTTATGTAAACAATCGACTGAGGATAGGCATAAACATCATTTTTAAAAACAACCTCATTCTTTTCAACTTTACTGCTTATATTCGTAATTAATAAATTTCTGGTTGTCTTAAAAATATCTTTGAATGCTTCAACAGGAATATCGTTAACTGTAAATACAGGCTCATTCTGAGGAAGCCCAACCTGAGGCTGAGTCAGATACTCGTTAATGTATTTACCGGTTTCGCTTTCCCAGTTTTCTTTACTTATTATTACCAATAATTCACCTGCTCCTCCAGTTATATTTCTTAGAGATGTCGTATTTACACTGTTCTTACATCCTCCGCTTATCAGTATCAGTAATACCAAACTAAAATATAAAATTCGTGATTTCATAACTTGCAGGTTTAAACTATATTAAAGCAACTTAACATCAAGATTTAATTTCTTATTATGCATAAATAGCTGCAAAAAATTAAGCCCTGATGAATTAAAACGAAATCCTTCAATCGTTTATTTTAATTCTCCTTCTTTTTTTATATCCTGACCTTTATCTTCGTCCTTGGTTGCATTCTTAAATTCCTTGACCCCTTTACCTAAACCCCTCATAAGTTCAGGAATTTTAGCTCCTCCAAAAAATATAAGTACAATCACCAATATCAGAATAATTTCAGGAGCACCAATCATACCGGCAATAATATACGATGTCATATTCATTTTTATTATTAATTATGCTTAAAGATAACTCCAAATTCAACAAATTGCAAATCAAGGACTCTTTACCTGAAAAGCCTGATTATATCATTAAGATTTGCATATACTACCAGAAGCAACAATAATGATAATCCTACAATCTGAGCATACTCAAGGAATTTGTCACTAGGCTTTCTTCCGGTTATCATTTCATAAAGAACAAACAAAACATGTCCTCCGTCAAGTGCAGGAATAGGCAATATATTCATTATACCTAGAATTATTGAAAGAAAAGCTGTCATATTCCAGAAAGCATGCCAGTCCCACATTCCTGGAAAAATATTTCCAATGGTTATAAATCCTCCCAACGACTCGTATCCTTTTGTCTTCTTATTGAAGATAAGCTTGAACTGTTTAAGATAGTCAACTGAAGTTTCCCATCCCTTGGCTATACCTGCAGGTATTGATTCAAAGAATCCGTATTTAATTGTTTTAAGCTCAAAATTCTTAGTGAAATCATTGTTCCAGCTAACACCTATCATCCCTTCTTCTGTTATTTTAACAGGAAAAGTTAATGTATCTGTTCCCCTTAAAGCTTTTATTGTAACTTCATTTCCTTTATTATTACTGATGAGCGCAGAAAACTGATCATGGAATTCAAAAGATTGATTTTCTGCTATAATTATCTTATCTCCCTTTAACATTCCTGCATCACGGGCAGGCGAGTTTTTTGCAAATGTCTCAATCTTAAGATCAAACGGGAATCTTATTCCAATTACCCTCTTGTTCTTAACCATAAGGGCAATATCCTCTTCTGAAATTTCAACATTAACCTTTTCACCATTTCGCTCAACCTGAACTGTTTTTGCCTTATCAAGAACAATTGTTGGCACTATATCATAAAAGCTTTCAATAAACTTATTGTCAACAGATAATATTTTATCTCCGTTTTCAAATCCTATTTGCCTTCCTATCTCACTGGCTTCAATTCCATACTTGACATTTTTTGTTGGAAGATACTCTTCTCCCCATGCATATAATACACCAATATATATTACCATTGCAATCAGAAAATTCATAAGTACCCCGGCAATCATTATTAAAAGACGCTGATATGCAGGTTTTGCCCTGAATTCATAGGGCTGAACAGGTTGCTTCATCTGCTCTTTATCCATCGATTCATCAATCATTCCGGCTATCTTTACATAACCCCCAAGCGGAAGCCAGCCAATACCGTATTCAGTTTCTCCCCTTTTTGTCTTAAAAAGCGAAAATCCTATATCAAAAAATAAAAAGAATTTCTCAACTCTGCATTTGAATATCTTGGCAAAAATGAAATGTCCAAATTCATGTACAAGAACTAAAATTGATAAGCTTAAAACTAATTGTGCAGCTTTAATTAAAATTTCCATATAAATATTTTATTTTATTTAAAAAGTATAAGCATTTATTATTTCCAGCGCTTTAATTCTGGATTCCTCATTTGTTGAAATATGATCCTCAATTGATGGATTCTTAATAAAAGGAACTTTAGCCATCGTTTGTTCAATCACTTCCGGCATTTGAAGAAAACTTATCATGCCCTTCAAAAAAGCTCCGATTACTATCTCATTGGCAGCATTCAGAATACAGGCAGTATTGCCACCTTTCTGTAAAGCTTCAAAAGCCAACGCAAGATTACGAAAATTTTTAATATCTGGTGAACTGAATGTCAATTCAGGATATTTTGTAAAACTAAATTTTGGAAAATTATTCGGCAACCTTTCTGGATAATATAATGCATATTGAATTGGCAACCTCATATCCGGCAAACCCATTTGCGCTTTTATTGATCCATCGACAAACTGAACCATGGAATGTACTATGCTTTGAGGATGAATAACAACTTCAATATTTGAAGGTTCAACATTAAATAACCATTTGGCTTCGATAACTTCAAATCCTTTATTCATAAGTGACGCCGAATCAATGGTAATTTTATCTCCCATATTCCAGTTGGGATGAGATAAAGCTTGTGCCGGAGTAACATTCTTTAGCTGTTCATAAGTATATCCTCTGAAAGGGCCACCTGAACATGTTAGTAAAATCTTATCTATAGCTTTGGGATCTTCACCTGCAAGACATTGAAATATTGCTGAATGTTCCGAATCTACCGGCAATAAGTTTACTCCATTTTCCTTGCATAGTTTAGTTATAATCTCCCCTGCAACTACAAGTGTTTCCTTATTGGCAAATGCAATTTGTTTTTTTGCTTCAATCGCCTTAATTACAGGTAGTAATCCTGAATAGCCAACCATAGAAGCTACAACCATATCAACAGAGTCCTGCTGTACTGAATCCTGAATTGCCTGATTGCCACTCCATACTTTTATCCCCTGACCATCAAGAGCATAACGCACCTCTTCTGCTTTCGTCTCATTTGCAATAACAACAGCTGCAGGTTTATATCTTAAAGCTTGTCTTATCAGTAGCTCAGCACTGTTGTTTGCAGTAAGCACCTCAACTGAAAACAAATCCGGGTTTGCCTCAACAACTTCCAATGCCTGACGCCCTATAGAACCAGTTGAACCTAGTATTGCAAGCCTCTTTTTTATCTTTGTCATAAACTAATTGATATATACATATTTTTCAGAATCAAGAGGTTTGCCGTTATGCCACATCTCAAAATGAAGATGCGGACCGGTGGAAAGCTCTCCTTCATTACCAACAAATCCGATAACCTGCCCGGATGAAACTCTTTCTCCGGGTTTAACTACAACATCATTATTGTGTTTATATACTGTGATAAGATTATGATCATGCTGTATGTGAACAACATAACCAGTCGAAATTGACCACTCTGCAAATATAACAGTTCCAGGTAATGAACTACAAACAGGCGAGTTAAAAGGAGCAACTATGTCTGTACCATAATGTCCCGGAGAATCATTAAACTTATTCACTATTATTCCCCTAACAGGTGGAAAAAAATTTACTCCCGATAAAAGGTTATCTTCTTCTTTTGTTATCGAATATGAAAATTTATATTTTTCCGGACTTATAAGATTTTCAAAAATCGAATCACTACTCATTGGTTCCATTTCTACATCCTGAAATGATATTTTCTTTTTCCCTGATAAAGTATCTTTTATTATTTCTCCATTAATAACACTTTGGATTTTTTCCAGATATTTATCCCTCATTTCAATTTCATATTCAAGTGAATCTAGCATATTAGCATTATGAACTATCATCTGGCTCATCTGCTTTGAAGGATAACCGGGAAGAGCCCGCTTTGCCGGTGTGTATATAATAACGATTACTGTAATAAATACTGCTAAAACAAATATTGAAAGCAAAACAAATATAATTATCATCGGAGAAAACTGTCTTGAGAATAACTCGGTAAGACTCTTAAGATCATAAACAGATATCCTGTAACTCTTTATCAGTTTGTGATATATGTCTTTAATCCTATCTTTCATTCAATATTTAATATTTCAACAAAAATACTAATTAAAAATACAATAAAACTTACTTTTTGTTCTTTACAAAAAGTTAAGTTCGGAAAAGTTCAAAAGCATATATAAATTCATTGAAAAATAAATATTAATAAAAATTGATTATTTATTTGTGAGATTCAACCTTGAAAGCTATCTTTGCACCGCATTTCAGAAATGAATTGATGATATTGCGGGGTGGAGCAGTTGGTAGCTCGTCGGGCTCATAACCCGAAGGCCGTGGGTTCGAGTCCTACCCCCGCTACTTCAAAGGACAAGCCAGCAGAGATGCTGGCTTTTTCATTTTCTGCACCTTCCGTATCTGCTGAAATACTGGATCAATTCAACATTAGGTTGGATATTTAATAAATAGCAGCGAGTATTCCTCCAACTCAAATGCTTATCTTTACCCGTATTTAATTAATAGGCTTTATATGGAATTTTCATCACCGGCAACAAAAATAATAGAACTCCGTCATTCTAAACGTGACTATCTCGATGAGTCATTTAGCAATGAATTGATTGATAGAATCCAATCCATTCTTTCGGAAAACAATAAGGGGCCTTTGGGAAATTTGGTTGAATTCAAACTCATTGAGAAATCAACAGCAAAAGCAGACCATAAGGTAAAGTTGGGCACATACGGTTTTATTTCAGGAGCCCGATACTTTATTGCCGGAGCAATTAACCTTTCTAAGCCTTACATACTTGAAGATTACGGATTCTTACTCGAAAAAATTATATTACACCTTACCGACATGGGTTTAGGAACCTGTTGGCTGGGCGGTACATTCAAACGTAGTGATTATGCAAACCTCTGGGGCAACGATAAACAACTTGTAATTCCGGCCATAACACCAGTGGGTTACCCGCAACAATCGAAAAGCATCAGGGAAAATATTATACGATGGGGAGCGAAATCAGACAGCAGGAAGCCATGGAATGAACTCTTTTTTGATCATCACTTTGGCAACCCGCTACCTGAAACAATAGCGGGAGACTTTCAACTGCCACTCGAAATGTTACGTATGGCTCCATCTGCATCTAATAAACAACCATGGAGAGTAGTGAAACACGGTATTTATTATCATTTTTATTTACTCGAAAATCCCGGGTACGACAAAGTTATCAAGACCATAAAGCTACAGCGGGTAGATATGGGAATTGCTATGTCACATTTTGAAATCACTTGCAGAGAACTTGGCCTGAAAGGTTTCTGGCAAATACAACAACCCGATATTGAAGTCAAACAAGAACAGTATCTTGTAAGCTGGAAAACTGAATAAGGAAAAAATATTAATTACTATTTCCACTCATAAACGTAAAGATAGCTGAAGTTATTTTCAGTTCCTACACCACCCGAACCACTTGCAAGATTTACACGTAACACTCTTTTTTTCAAAGCATCTTCATTATTAGTGGGTTTAATTAATTTTATATCGAGAGACTTTTCTCCATCCCAGTCAAAAGCAGTTTGATTAAAAGTGGCAGGAATGTATCCTGACATCGCTTCATCATAGGTTCCAAATCCAGTAATCGACATTCCGTTTCCAAGACCATTAACTCTGGTACTTTTCATTTTAACAGTATAGGTTTGGCCCGGAATCATTTCGGAAGGAGGCAGAGACCACGTATCTGTTTTGGATGATGTAGTTGAATTTCCATTAGATTCTATATCTGTACGGGTTCGAGTAACGTTGCCTTCACTTCCTGTAAACACCGTTGATAAAGTTGTACCATACTTATTAACCATTGAAAATACAACATTCCAGGGTACATCTGTAAGATAAGTAAACTCATTGCCTTTCCAAGGCTCAATCCATTGAATAATCTTTTGAGAAAGAACCCAGCTTTTTGCTTTTAATACATTAATAGTAACAGTTTTTGTTGCTTTTTTATAAACATCAACATCGTAAGGAGTAAAATCAACTGTTAGGTCCTGATTATTTCCAACCTCAAGAATTGTCCCTAAGGGCGGGGTATAAACAAAATCCCCCATAGCGTTGGCAGTTGCATTCAGTTGCGTTGCTCCTAAAGGTGTGCCGTATTCAATGTCTGCCGGATCTTTCCACGTAATGATAACATCTTCTTTATTGGTTTCCGGATCGTCAGCTTCGCAGCCGGTTATTCCTATTATAAATCCAAACAAAAGAATTGATATCATACTCTTCATACTAATAAACAGCGTTGCATTCATTGTGTCTTATGGTTTAGAGATTTGTATTACAAGTAGCTTATTGTCAATACAATTTAATAAAAATAAAAATGAAAATCAAGAAGTATATGTTTCAATTTATTAAATAGATAATCTGATTTATTAAAATCATGCTATATGGAGGTTAGGATATAATGGGAATAGTAAAAATAAAATTTGATCCTTTACCGGGAAAACTTTCTACATATATATTGCCCCCCATTTTTTCAATAACCTTTTTACTTATAGCAAGGCCTAAACCTGTTCCCCTATATAATTTATTAGGGTTATTTTCAATCTTGTAAAAATGATTGAAAATATTTTCAAACTCAGAAGATTCTATTCCTACTCCCGTATCTGAAACATAAAAACTTATATTGCCATCATTAGTATTATATCCAAACATTATATGCCCTGATTCAGTGAATTTATAAGCGTTGTCAAGCAGATTAATAAATACCTGACGTAAGCGCAATTTGTCATTTAACAGAATTAAATCACTATTACCAGAATTATTTGAAAATTCAATTGTCAAATCCTTTTGATTAGATTTTTTATAAGTCTTTTCAAGTTCCTCTAAAAGGTTGTCAATCGAAAATTTTTCTTTTATCAGAACTATGTCTTCAGTTTCAATACGCGAAATATCCATTATATCATTTATCAAAACAAGGAGTGATTCACAATTTTCCCCAATAATCTTGATATATCTTGATTTTTCTTCTTTAGGCATTTCGTCTTCATCAAGAAGCTGAGAAAAGCCATAGATAGCATTCATTGGAGTCCTAAATTCATGACTGAGGTTAGCCAAAAAAGATGTCTTTAATCTATCTGATTCTTCAGCCTTTATCTTTGCTTTAACCAACTCTGAAGTTCGCTCTTCAACCATTTGCTCAAGATTATTCCTGTGACGCTCCAATTCTTCATTTTGTCTGATAATTTCGTCCTGATGTTCAACAAGAAGTATATTAGCATTATTAAGATTTTCAGCTTGTCTTTCAAGAAGTTTACTCTTTTGATTAATTTCAAATGTCCTTTCTTCCACAAGTTTTTCAAGTAACCTTTTTTGTTCTTTTAGCTTATTTATTCTCCACAAATAAAAACTAAAAACCGTAAACCCTAATAATAAAGAAAATCCTAAAGTTGCAATCCATGTTTTCCACCATGGGGGAGTTATTATAATTTCTATTGATGTTCCGGTTTCATTCCAAACACCATCATTATTAGAACCTTTTACCTGAAATATATATTTTCCGGGATTCAGGTTTGTATAAGTAGTTTGATTTCTTGTGCCTGAATAAATCCAATCATTATCACAATTTACCATCTTATAGGCGTACTGATTTTTTTGTGGATTAGTGAAATCAAGCACTGAGAAAGAAAAAGTCAAAACAGATTGCTTATATGATAATTTCAACCGGTTTGTTTCTGAAATT
>JAGODU010000193.1 GCA_017998095.1 Prolixibacteraceae bacterium
TGATTGTGTAAAATAGGCAAAAACCAATTGATATGTTCCCACATACCGATAGTGTAAAAATTGCCGTGGATATGTTTCCTGGAACTGACGGTTCCAAAGACATTCATACTATCCTCTCAAGACATGTTGAGACGGTAGTATTGATGTCACGTGAAAAGCCTTGATATTATTGGGTTTTAAGACTACATTTAAATTGACTTCTCGTCCTAAAGTGTGTTTTTGCGTTTGAGGGAACAAATCGACCACATCTAAATCGGTAACTCCAGCAGGTTGAGTGGCTGAAATTGATGCGTGGTAGGTTGAATTGTCGGAATAGATTGCGGCACAATATATATGCTCAAAAGGGGCAAATAGCAAGTAATACTCTTATATTATTCTGCAAGGAAGGTGGTTGGAATATTTGGATAAAAAAATAGTGAACATTGACCTCACTGTACCGTATAAAAAAATAGTTGAAACAATCGGAAATAAACCGACTGCATATGAGACAACCGGTATTCCATTCTGGGATGATGAATATATTTCAAAATCAATGTTGGCGCTACATTTAAACCCTGATGTAGAAAGTGCCTCCAGGGCGCATGAATTCATGGATCGCTCGGTAGAATGGATTGTTTCTTTACTTGGGAAACAAGACGGAAAAATTCTAGACTTAGGTTGTGGTCCGGGACTGTATGCCAAGCGTTTTGCTGATAAGGGGTTTAGTATCACAGGAATTGATTTCTCGCAACGCTCGATTGCTTATGCAAGAGAGAATTATGGAGGCGAAAAGAATGAATTCATCTATCAAGACTATCTGACGATTGACTATGACAAGGAATACGATTTAGCTATCCTTATCTACTGTGATCTTGGTGTACTTTCGCCTGAAAATCGGATGGCCTTACTCAAAAAAATATACCGTGGCTTAAAACATGGCGGATTATTTGTTGTGGATGTTTTCACATCAAATCAATACAAAGAATTCACTGATTCATTGACGGTTGAATATGAAAATGGTGGATTCTGGCGGGCAGATTCTTATATAAACATTAGACGTAACGTATCCTACCCAAATAAGAACTACTTGGAGCAATATACAATTATTACAGCTGATGATTGTGCAACATATAACATTTGGAATCACGCATTTGAACCACAAGAATTTAAAAAGGCTCTGCTGAATGCGGGTTTCGCTTCAGTTATTCTATATGGCGACGTTACTGGGGCAAATCTCACGGATGAAAGTCCTATCGTTTGCGCCGTATGCAGAAAATAACATATACCGCTAAAGAGAAGCCGGATTGATACAGAATCTTTATTGTACACTGAACGGCATCCTACATTGTATCGACATATTCTCGCGAACAGAAAATTGGAAAAACTACTTGGCAGAGAGGCAGAGATTTATTTCAGCCATTCCAAAGAAAAGCCCGACCACCTGGAAATTACGGGATTGGAGAATGTCAGCGATATTATAACCATCGACCAATCGCCCATCGGCAGAACAAGCCGTTCTAACGCCGCGACCTATACGGATGTCTTTTTCTACATCAGAGATTTATATGCTTCTTTGGATGAATCCAAAAAAAGAAATTTGCTGCCAAAACATTTCTCCTTTAATGTTCCGGGAGGCAGATGTGAAAAATGCGAGGGGAGCGGTGAGCTTACCATAGCTATGCATTTCCTGCCTGATGTTCAGGTTAAATGCCCTGTCTGTCGCGGGCGACGGTTCCAGAAAAGCATTTTAGAGGTAAAGTACAAAAGATACAGCATTTCCGACGTTTTACAATTGACCATTGCTGAGGCCGCTAATGTGTTCTGCGACATGCCACCCATTATGGATCGTCTGAACGTTTTGCAGAAAGTCGGGCTTGGATATTTAAGCCTTGGACAGTCCGCCACGACCTTATCGGGCGGCGAAGCGCAGCGCATAAAGCTGGCAAAGGAACTCGGAAAGCGTACAAGCGGGCATACGCTGTATCTTTTGGATGAACCGACCACGGGGCTTCATCCCCACGACGTCAAAAAGCTGGTTGAGCTATTGAATGAATTGGTCGGGCTTGGCAACACTGTGATTTGCGTAGAACACAATCTCGATGTCATTGCAATGTCCGATTGGGTGGTTGACTTCGGACCGGAGGGTGGGGATGCCGGTGGCGAGATTATTGTGCAGGGTACGCCGGAAACGGTGGTAAAAACAGCCCGCTCTAAAACAGGTGCATGTCTAAGCGCAGTTATGAACAGGTAGCTTGGGGCGGCCCTATTGTCATGAATACTAAGGAAGAATTGAATAAGGCTTTTAATGATTTGAGGTTTAGGTATGAAAAAATCATGGTTTATCCTTACATCCATAATAATTAGCTTACTTGTCATGCTGTTTTCCGGCAGTCTGCAAATCATGCGAAATTTGCGTGCCCATGCGCCGCTTGACGAATTTAAGGCACATATGGATGAACGAATTCCTGCTCTGATGAAGCTGTATGGAATTCCGGGCTGCAACATCGCGCTTGTTAAGGACAATGAAGTCGTATGGACTGAGGGTTATGGGTATGCGGATGTGTCAAATAGAAGAGCTCTGACGGTTGACACCCCCATGAGTGTTCAATCCATTACAAAATCTGTTACGGCTTGGGGGGTTATGCGGCTTTGGGAGAAAGGCCTCATCGACGTGGATGCTCCGGTGTCGCAGTATCTAAAAAGCTGGCAATTTCCGTTGACTGACTACCGGATAGAAAAAATTACTGTACGGCAGCTTTTAAGTCACACTGCGGGGATGCCATTGGGGGATTTCACCAACATCTATTCTCCCGGCGAGGCGATGCCCTCCAACCGGGATGTGATGAGTGGGGAAGCGGTGCTGATGCGCGAACCCGGGACAGGATTTTCGTACTCTAACACAGGCTATAACCTATTAGAAATATTAATCGAGGATGTCACCGGACAAAGCTTTTCAGATTATATACGCAGGGAAGTTTTGCTCCCGCTTGGCATGGAAAGTGCTGTCTTTGATATAGACAAGGCGGTGACGCCTTACCCACCTACGGGATATAACCTAAAAGGGGAGCCGGTTCCGGTCTATCTCTATCCCTCAAAGGCTTCAGGCGGTCTTTTTGCCACGGCTCACGATATTGCCCGCTTTGCGGCGTCGGGGATGCAAGAAAATCCTGTTCTAAGTATCGAGAGCATTAATCGGATGTATAAACCTGAGAGCTATAAAATCGGCATTTACGGTTTGGTATTTGAGGCATATGGATTCGGTCACTATATCGAAAAGCTGCCAAACGGTATGGTCTCAGTTTCTCACGGCGGTCAGGGCAACGGCATCATGACGCATATGCAAGCTGTGCCGGAGACAGGCGACGCCATCGTGATTCTTACAAACAGCCAACGTAGCTGGCCTTTCATCGCCTATGTTTTAAGCAACTGGGCCCAGTGGCGAGGGTTTCCTTCTGTCGGCATGGGAAGGATTATCTGGGGGCATTATGGATTTTGTTTCGTGATCGGTATGTTGGTCTCTGCAAGCCTGCTGGTGATATTGAGCCTGGTCTCGACCTTTTATCAACAAAAGCGAGCGGGGTTCAGACTGCTTCGAGTTAGTGCAGCATCTATTCTTCTTGGAATTCTTATCTGGTGCGCTTGCCAGGAATACTTATTTATAACTTCGGTTTTTCCGATTCTGTCTGTATGGCTTGGGGGTGCGGCATTCGTGTTCTCTATAGTACTGCTGTTGTCTGTGGTGTTACCCCAATGGCCAAGAAAGTATGAGGAGTGAGCATATGAGCTCGACGAGTGGTCGGGAGGAATAAAGGAGGGTAAAAAATGACTGTAAGAATGGCAAAATTGTCTGATATTAAAGATATATATGATTTAATTTGTGATATGGAAAATACAAAATTTGATTATGAAAAATTTCAAGAGGTCTTTAAAAAATATCTTGAAGATGACAGGTTTTTCTGTTTTGTAGCGGAAGAATACGAGACTGTCATTGGTTGTTTAAATCTGCGGATAGAGTATCAACTTCATCACACTGCAAAAATTGCAGAAATTGTAGAATTGGCAGTAATGGATAAATACCGTTCTAAAGGAGTAGGGAGGGAACTTTTTGAGAAAGCATCCCAAATTGCCAAAGACAATGATTGCCTTCAAATTGAGTTATGTTGTAATCAATTAAGAATAAGAGCACATAACTTTTATGAGAAACAAGGCATGTCTAATTTTCATTATAAATTTACTATGAATTTACATAATAAAGAAATAAAAGAGAACAGATTAGGAATATGAAAACTATCTTGATTATTAAGTTAATACGCACTCTAAAAACTTGACGTTAAGACAGTTGTCTTGATGCACAGAGCAGATGAGAAATAATCCTGCAGGATTGAAGCAGCAAAAAAGGGCAGAGCAATGGCAAAAAATGAATTTAGTGAAAAAATTGAACGATTAACTAGAAGCAGCGCTTATTTAGACTTTTGTGAAGAGGTATATGGATACAGAGTATATCTTTTTAACATGATGGATAAGCAACAAATAGATTTTGTTTTAGGTTCCATTCCGGTAACGGCGGAAGATACAATTTTAGATTTGGGGTGCGGTCCCGGAAGTATTTTAAACCTTTTAGTCAAAAAATACGGATGCCGGGGAATTGGAATTGATCAACTGGATGGTGATATTTTAGATAGAACCGGCAAAGCATTTGAATATATCATCGGTGACATTGACAGGATCTGTGACTATAGTTTAAAGCCCACAGTTACACTATCCATTGATAGTATCTATTTTAGCAAAGATTTGGATAAAATGGTTCTGCAATTAAACAGTTTAGAAAACAATAAAATGTATTTGTTTTATTCTCAATACATATTTGATGAAGCTGTTGAAGATAAGAGTATCCTTAATAGCCATAAAACGAAAATTGCCGATGCCCTTAACAAAAACAATATTTTTTTCAAAACTATTGACTTTAGTGAAAACGAGTGCTTATTATATGAAAATTCTATAAGAGCACTGCAAAAGTATAAAAAGAAATTTGAAGACGAAGGAAATTTAGATTTGTATGAGCAAATACTTAAGGAAGATACGACTGGAATAAAACTGTATGATAAAAACCTTGCCGCTCGATATCTGTATATAATAGATGGAATGTAATGGCTGGTATCTCTTGTACCAGGCGATTTTTATCCGCGAAGGTGTAGAACCTCCACCTAGAAGAAAGTAACAAATTTTCTTGCTTGCTGATTTCATGAAAAGTATAAACTAAAATCCCTACCTAACTTGATCGTCTGTCAAGTCCTTCAAAAAAAGGTGTGGAGTTTTCTTAATGATAAGTGGTATAATATATGAAAAGGTTTAAGGTTAGTATTCACTATAGCGTAAACCTTCCATGGATTAGGAGGAATAAATGGAAAAGGTTTATAAGTATACGATAACGAACGAAGAAATAATGGAGAATATTTTTAAAGATGAGAAAATTCTTATGAATCATGTTATTGTTCCACCCGGTAAAGTGTTTCCAAAGCATAAAACTGATGCGATTGTATATGCACTGATTATTCGAGGAGAGTTGAGCGTAGCAATAGAAAATAATGAGATTAAGACCTATAGAGCAGGACAGTTAGTCAGTATTCCTAAAGGTGTCAGTACTGAATTAGGCAATAGAGGGGAAGAAACTTTAGAATTATTTGTTGTTAAACATGAATATGACCTTTAAATGAAACTCTTGCCTGGTCGGAGTATTATGAGCAGTAGTATAAAGGACTTATTAATATTGGTTTTGGGGTTGTATGTGTATGAATGATAAGAAGAAGTATAAAATATCTTTGCTTGGTGAATTTATAGACAAGTCTATTGAAAGTGAATATCTAATCGATAGTTTAAGAAGTTCATCTAAAATTACATCGTATACCGCACTTGTTATTGGTTTTATAATGATGCTGTTCCTTGTTAACGGTTATATTGTTGATGATAGAACTCCCTATTTTTTGAATATTATACTTATAAGGATGCTAGTCGTCATTATTTCAGTGATAATTTTTACTGTTGCAAAGAAAATAAAAGAATATAGAAATTTTATTTATTTAATAACTTTTTATCAGGCAGTTATGGTTGTTTACTACATTTTTGTATTGACACAATACAATCCGCTCAGCTATTTCAGCGTACTGGGTTTAATGGTCATAACATTAGCAATTTATATTCTTCCTAATAAAATTATAATTTCACAAATTATCTCTATTATTTTAAGCATTCTATTTTTTATATACCCTATTAAAAAGATAGAGGGTCTTGAAGAATATGAATTTTATAAGATTATTGTATATCAAATTATATTGCTTATCTATTGTAACGTAAATATTTATTGGACCGAATTTAATAAAAGAAAAAAATTTGCAGCCAACAGTGAGCTGATGGACTTATCGGTTAAGGATCCCTTAACAGGCATTTATAACAGGCTAAAGTTTGATGATGATATCAATAAGTGGATAAATCTTTCGGAAAGATATGGCAATCCCTTTTCCATAATATTATTTGATATAGATGGTTTTAAAGATATAAATGATAAATATGGGCATTTGGCAGGTGACAGCGTAGCAATAAAAATTGCTGAAACAATTAGTAAGTCTATTAGGGATACAGATATTTTTGCCAGATGGGGCGGGGATGAATTTGTGCTTCTTCTGCCAAATACAGATGTTCAGGAAGCAGAAAATATGGCTGAGCGAATGAGAGAATGTATCAGTAATAACTTGTGCGACCCGATAAGTAATATTACTTGCAGTTTTGGTGTAGCAGCTTATGAAAAAAATGATACGACTCAATCATTGCTTAATAAAGCAGATAAATTACTTTTACAAGCTAAGGCAAGCGGGAAGGATAGAGTCGTGAGCATGGATAGCTGTACTGCTCAGAATTAGGAGGTCTTTATGTTTTTTATTGCAGGTATATATCCAAAAAGAGAAGAATTAGATTATTATGAACCGATAATGTGCAGCTGCTGCACAAAATACGGTAGATTTGAAGCATATGTAGAATATAGTGTATTAAGTTTATTTTTTATACCATTGTTTAAATTTAATAAAAAGTATTATGCAAGAACAACTTGCTGCAACAGCTTGTATTTAATAACAAACAAAGAAAAAGGACTAATGATGGAAAGAGGACAAGGACACAATGTTTTTTTGAAAGATACAGACATAACACTAATCCAAAAAGGAATATGTGAAAACACATGCCCCAACTGCGGCTTTAATGTGAGCGAAGAGCATAAATATTGCCCAAACTGCGGAAATAAATTATAAAAAGGGAAAACAACATCTATTAATTAATTATAATAAAGGAGCAGTATTGTATCAATACCGCTCCTTTCAAT
>JAGODU010000027.1 GCA_017998095.1 Prolixibacteraceae bacterium
CTCGTAATATTCCGGATCTATTTTTTTCAATTCAAATCGAAGAGGCTCGAGACCATCTCTTTCAAAACGCTCAATTATATTTTTTCTTATTGTAGTATCTATTGTTGGAAGATCATCAATTCCGTTACAGAGAGCATCGATATATAACATTGAGCCACCGGTCATAATAGCAAAATCATTTTTTTCGAATATTGATGAAAGAATAGTCAGGGCTTCAGCCTCAAAGTTGCTGGCACTGAAGTATTCATGAATTGAATGATTTTGAATCATGTGGTGTTTAACAATATTAAGCTGCTGAGAATCGGGCACAGCTGTTCCGACTAAAAGTTCCCTGAATATTTGGCGTGAATCGGCAGATATTATTTCTGTATTTAAAAGGGTAGCAGCTTCAATACTTATTGAAGTTTTTCCAATTGCAGTAGGACCAAGAATTATGAAAAGAGTTTTGTCCATTAAAAAATAGAAATTCGTTTTTTAAATAAAAAGTTTTGAAAGGTATAAAACGTATGGACAAAAAAAAAGGGACTCCCGTCCCTTTATAAATTATCGATAAATTCACCGAATATATTCAGATAATCCTGCAAGTTTCCAATTTCAATTTCCCTTTCCTTATCTGAAATGGTCATGTCTGAAAAATGCTTTGTTTTAACATCTTGTAATTCAACTTCTTGAACATCTACTGAATTAGACATTGAATCTTTGAGTAAATTTTCCATACGAAATGCGATTAGTTACAAATTGTTACACATTAATGCTTCGGATGCAAATTAAAGTAATCTATCATCCTGAATTTCAAAGAACAAAAGAATTGAACATTGAATTCTTGATTCTCGTTTTTTAATAGAGCAATATCAAAAGTATAAATTCTTTAATACAAGCAAAATTTTCTGAGGTTACTTTTTGGCAAGAGAAGGGCAGGAATAAATTAATTGACTGTTTTAAAGAATCTTATATGAATGTTTTTCATTTTTTATAAATAGAACAATAGATGATTGGATTCGAAAGATAAATATTTATCAATATTAAAAAAAAAGAGGCGCTTACAGGGCGCCTCTTTGTATATATTATACAATATAATATTATGCGTGATCTACTGAGTACATGTGCTGGATAAGTTCAACAACCTTTGTTGAATAACCCATTTCATTGTCATACCAGCTAACAACTTTAACGAAGTTGTCGTTAAGTCCGATACCTGCACCTGCATCGAAAACTGAAGTACAAGCTTCGCCAAGGAAGTCGTTAGATACAACTTCATCTTCAGTATAACCAAGAATACCTTTCATTGAACCTTCAGAAGCAGCTTTCATAGCTTTGCAAATTTCTGCGTAAGGAGCAGCTTTTGCAAGGCGAACTGTAAGGTCAACAACTGATACGTCAGGAGTTGGAACGCGGAAAGCCATTCCAGTAAGTTTACCGTTTAATTCAGGGATAACTTTACCTACAGCTTTAGCAGCACCTGTTGAAGAAGGAATGATATTTTGAGCCGCACCACGGCCACCTCTCCAGTCTTTCATTGAAGGACCGTCAACTGTTTTCTGAGTAGCAGTTGTAGCGTGAACTGTAGTCATAAGACCTTCAATGATTCCAAAATTATCATTAAGAACCTTAGCAATAGGAGCAAGGCAGTTAGTTGTACATGAAGCGTTTGAAACAAAGTTCATGTCTTTTGTATATTTATCCTGGTTCACACCCATAACGAACATTGGAGTGTCGTCTTTTGAAGGAGCTGACATGATAACTTTTTTAGCACCGGCATCAAGGTGTCCCTGAGCTTTAGCTTTTTCAAGGAAAAGACCTGTTGATTCAACAACATATTCTGCACCGATTTCACCCCATTTGAGGTCAGCAGGATTCTTTTCAGCAGTTACGCGGATTGCATTACCGTTAACAACGAGTTTACCGTCCTTAACTTCAACACTACCTTTGAAACGTCCGTGAGTAGAATCGTATTTGAGCATATAAGCCATGTAATTAACATCGATAAGGTCATTAATACCTACCACTTCAATGTTTTCATTAGCAACAGCAACACGGAAAACAAAGCGTCCGATGCGGCCAAAACCATTGATACCAATTTTAATTTTCGACATAATTTATCGTTTTAATTATTAGTTATAAAGTTATTACGAAGTAATATTATTTTAAAATGGAGCCACAAATTAAATACTTCTAATTCAGAGAATCAAGTTTTAAAAATTGTTTTTAAATATTTTTCCGTAAGAATAATTATTTAATAACAAAGAAGAGTGCTTGTTGGGGTGTGTGGCATCTGTTTTTACAAGGGGCATTGCAAGCGTAGCGTGGCAATCTGTCCATTAAAATTAGAGATTGCTTCACTTCGTTACCAACGACAGATTTATATTCTTTCACATTCTCATGTTGCTGAAATAATTAGTTGGAACTCACAACGACTGTGATAACAACCAATCAACTTTTAATAAAGGACAATTTTCTCGTTAATCAGGGCTAAAGCCCGTTATAACTATTGCTCGTTGTTACCCCGGCCTAAAGGCCAGGGTTAATAAGAAGGAGGAAGCTGCCAATAATAATAACCCTGGCCTTTAGGCCGGGGTAAGCATGAACGCCTGACAACATGGGCTTTAGCCCTAACAGACGAAGTTTACTCCCTGTCATATTCACATTGTTCCTAAATTCTTTGGTTCGGGACTAGCAATGACGATGATTTCGAAGATTTAAGTCACTATAAGTAGGGTAAGATTTGAGTCAATATTTTGTTAAAAGGTACATTTATCCGATGACAAATATACTTTTACGCCTTATTTTTGGTTAAAAAAACGATCACATGTTGTATAACATACGAAAATTTTACTTATTTTTGAATAAGCAGGGCAGTTGCAACTCTTACAAGAGGTGAAAAATAAGGCCCAAAAGAGTGTAAAAGCAACAATAGAAAGGAGTTTAAATTTTTTTGAAATTTTTTTGAAAAAAATATTCATAATACGATAGGGTTTTTATAAAACGAATTGTATAAATAGGGCACTAAGATACGCACAGTAAGCGAATTTCAAGCGTTTTTTGAAAAAATGGAATATAAAAATTAAAAGATATAATATTTTTAATAGGGGTACATGAAGGGAACGTTTTTTTTTATATTTTTAATCATCGGAAATTAGAATTTAACAAAAAATAAAAAAATTGGAGTAAATTAATGAAACACTAACAAAATGTACTATAAGCTAAAGAATTCCTCGTGATAAAAAGCGCAGAATTTATTGTACAATATTTTGTACATTGTCAATAAATTTTATACGTTTGTAACTTATTGTGTACTATAGATACGTATACACAGTTGTGAAAGATGAAAAAATTAAATAAATTTAAATCAATCAATCAATTAAGTTCAATTTAAAAACAAGTGCTATGAGAAAATCATTTACACGGCTCCTCGGAGTTTTCATACTTTTTTGTATGATGGCTTTGCAAGCTGTAGCACAACCCACTGTCAACAAGTTAAATCCTGTTGATGGTGCGTGTCAGGTTGCTCGGCAAGGAGTATTTGTTATTACATTCAATGAGGATGTAAGTCCCGGATACAATGGGACAATTTCTCTTAATAATCGAATGGCGACTGAGTACATCCCCATTCAGCTGAGGTCAGAGTTTGAGTCCTCAGCCGGATCAGGAGTATTCAACGCACCTGCCGGAGCATTAGCCCCTTGGAAGGTTACATTCAGTGGCAAAACAGTAACAATTGATTTCGGGTACAAACTAAATGAGTACCAGGAATATTACATTACTGTTTCTGCAACAGCTGTTAAGAGCAAAGCTAATCCGACAAAATTCTTTGCCGGTTTAACTGGATCTGCTCTTGATGCTAATGTTTGCCAGAATGACCCTAACGCTCAATGGGACTTTACTTCGAAAGATGAAACTGACCCATTTGCAGCAACTTTAGTTCCTGCAGATGAAGCTAAAAACATTGCACAGAACACAACCTGTACAGTTACATTTAATGAAAATGTAACATGGTTAGGTGGTGCAACAGGCAATAATGCAACATTGAAAACCGGAGATATCGCTATCTACGATTGTACTGACTTAGGTGGTATAGTTGGTGGTGATGTTATTTATGACAAGCCTTTAAGTGCTGTTATTACAGGTAATGCTCTTGTTATTACATGGCCGGGTCTTTTGCCTCCTACAACTGATGTTTATGTACGTATTAAACCTGGAATCATCGAAGACCTTAGAGGAAATGATTTCGCAGGATTCAATACAAACGGACAGCCTTACGGAACTGCTTATACTACTCCGACCGGAGCAGGTAAAGGTTGGAACTTTACAACTAAGGACAACACAGTTCCTACAATTGCTTTCGCATGGACTTCATGTTTTGCTGATGCTAACATTACAATTACATTGAATGAAACAGGTATTGTAAAAGCCATTACACGTGCTTCTGTTTCTTCAAGTATTGCTTCTTATATTTCACTTATGCAGGGTACAACTGCTGTTCCTTTCACAGCTTCTTTAGCTGAAGTATCAGGTACAACTGTTATTACTGTTAATCCTACTCCTGCTTTAATAAGCGGACAGCCTTATGTAATAACTTTGCTCGATGGACTATGGGATAGTTCAGACAATGCAATTGTAACAAAGAATGCTACATTAACTGCAAGTGATTATACTGCTCCTGACCTTACAAAGAAAGACTGGAAGAATCCTGATGGAACAACTTTCAATCTTAATCTTATATCAAATGAAGCTGCTACATATTATTATATAATAGTAAAAGCAAGCGATCTTGCAAAAGGTACTGATGCATATTACTATAAACCAGAAAATATTTCTGCTTCAAGTCAGACTTATCAGAGTGTTATATTAAATATTGTAAATTTAATTGGTACAACTCCCGGAACAACTACCACTTATAATTGGTGGGGTGCAACAGGTGTAACTGATGACAAGACTATTACTGTATATGGTGCCGGTGATATTATTGCTCCTGCTAATACAGAATTACTCGAGCATGTTACTATGCTTCCTCCTTCACACGGAACTGACTGGGTAGTATTAATGTTTGGTGCTGATAATTCTACTTGTGGTAACAACACTATTGGTGCCGGTTTATCATCAACTAAGAATGTATCAGGTCCATTATACATACTTCCTTCTACATTTGATATTCTTCCTCCTGTTCCAACTATTACTGCTGCTTTAGTAGACCCATCTGATGAGGTTGACGGTTGCAGTGAATTACCTGGAACAGATAAAGACAGCAGTCCTGACGTGGCAAACGGTATTCAAAGAAACGGTCCTGTTTACATTACTTTCAACGAAGATGTTGAAGATGATGATGGTTCTGCTTTTACAGGTGCTGAAATTGCTGAAGCAGTTAGTTTAAATGACGGAACTCCGGTTCTTATAAATACAACAACAACAACTTACGATGCTGCGAAAAAGAGGTTTGTAATTTATCCTGCAAGACCTTTTGCTTCAGGTGGAACTTTAACTGTTACGTTACAGTCTAACAGATTACAGGATGCTCAGGATATTGAAAGATTTGGTCCTAACGGAACTGAATTATTATTACCTGCAAGTGCTACTTTCTGTATCGAATCTTATCGCGGACCTATCGTAGCCGTTAATCCATGTGCACATTCAATTAATTTTGACCGTGCAGGTGAAATCGTAATATCAATTAAGAAAGCAGTTTATGCTCCTGCAATTGATGGTGGCGGTGCAATCTCAGCTGATTCAGCTAATGTTGCATTTGTTGGTAAATATATCCAGATGAGGAAACATCCAGCCGGAGAACCAACTATAGCTACTCTTAACTCAGGTGAAATTATTTATGACGGAAATGCAAATCCTAAAGATTCATATTTCTTATCAAGAGTTGCTTTCACAGTTCTTTATCAGGGAGACTCAACTTTAATCAAGATTACTCCTAAATCAGGCTTCGAATGGGAATCTGAAACATGGTACTCAATTGAACTTGAAAGAAGTATCCGTACAGTTGACCTTCTTGACTTGACAGATGAAGAACTAACAGGTAGTGCATGTGCAATCAGCAACTACTGGAGTACATTCAGAAGTGAAGACAGCCGTGATCCTCAGTTATTCTTCTATGAAGATGATAACTTTACAGTAAATGGTCTTGGAACTGTTGAACCTAACTTATGCAACAATCTTGATGTAGCTGCTAATGCTAACATTTTGGTTTCTGTTGACGAGTGGGTAAAATTAGGTTTCGGCCAGGTATTAGGCGTGACTAACCTTGATCCATCAGATGAAATTGATGATGCAAACGCATTGCGTCGTTATTTCTCATTATTTGATGTTACAAAGGCTGATTCTATAACAAGAATATCTTTTGATGTTAAGACATTTACATTAAGTGCAAGTGGTGATATTGCTCAATTCTATATTGATCCTTATCGTGCTTCTGGTGATGCACCTAACTTTGTAAAAGGACATAACTATCAGGTTTGTTTCATTGACAATCCTAATGAAGTAAATGCTTGGGCAGATTATACACCTGGTGATGCACTTGTTGATGACAATGGCAATCCTGTAGCTGTAACTTGCTGCACATTCACTTGTCCGCTTGATCCAGTTGCTCCACAATGCCTTTTAAGTGCAACGATTGAAGATAAAGTTTTAAATAATGTTACATCATCTTTAAAACCGGTTACTGATGTTCCTGTAAATTCAGATTCAATTGTAAATCTTACGTTGAATTTTGGTATTGTATTGAATAACCCATTATTATGGTCAGGTAGTATTAGTATTATAGATACATTAACAGGTGGTGTTGTTCAATCTGCAAATTTGAATACAGGTGTATTATCAACTCCCGGAACTTCCGTTTCTTATGTATTTAATATGCATGATGCTTTAACCGGAACTTCAAAATGGAGAGACCTCAGAGGTTATATGATTCAGTTCTCAGGAACTAACCTGATCAACGGTTTAACTACAAGTTGTCCGTTCCCATCAGTTGTTCGTCCATTCAATCCAATTCATACAATTGACGGATCAGCTCCTGTTATTACTGCATTCATTCCTGATGTTCCCGGAACACCGGGTGTTATTGGTAATTGTTTAACAGACAAAGATCAAACAGACATTATAATTGTATTTGATGAAAATGTAACAAAACAAGCAGGTAAATTCCTTGAAATCTGGAGACAGAGTACAAACTCAGTAATCAGAACTATTGATGCTGCTCTTGCAAATGATACCAAGGGTGATACATTGACTATTTCAAAGGATATATTTAAAGCTAGTCTTGAATACAACGAATCATATTACATACATATTCCTAAGGGATTTGTTAAAAATGCTGTTGGTTTAGAAAATGGCTGGATTACAGTTGATGATTCACTTACATTCTGCGTAGGTCCAAATCCTGCTCCACAGATTGTATGCGGTTCATTCGTGCCTGCACACAATTCTACAACAAACAATCAGAAACCAAATCTTGAAATTACTTTCTCAGAACCGGTTACTCCAGTAGCAGGTTTCGGTCTAGACATTCAGATTTACAGAAATGGAATGAACAGCCCAACAACTGCATTCATGAGAGCTCCTGTAACAGTTTTCACAAAAGCTGATGCTGATGGTAAGAAATGGAGATTTGCAACTTCTGCTGCATTTAATAATGCTAACTATACTTCATACAGCCAGTTTGAATGGGATTCATGTTTCGATGTAAATATAGCAGCCGGTGCATTCCGTGAAGTTAATGGAACACAGACTACTTCTGCATTGGTTACACACCCATTCCCATCTGTACCGGCAAGTGTTTGCCAGTGGACATTCTGTATCGGTGACAATACACCTCCTACAGTTAAATTCTGGCCTGAAAACAATGAAGTACACGTTCCTACTAACGCACACTTGTATGCATTTATCAGCGAATTACCTGTAATGGCTGACGGAACACCACTTAATGTTACAAACGTTGAAGGTTACTTCGATGTACGTGTTGATGGTGCTTCTATTCCATTCGATGTAGAATTCGTAGGTAATGATATACCTGGTGGTGATAACCAGAAACAAAGAATTCGTATTGTACCTCGTGACCCTGCAGGTCCGGATTGGAGTTTGACTTCAACTACACCTACAATGCAGGCTGAAAAGGTTTATACATTGCGCTTTACAAATCTTGCTGGAAACGCAGAATTACAAGATGTTAATGGTAATGCTGTAACAAATGGTGAAGTAACATTCACAACTGAAGATATTACAAAACCAACATTTGATGTTCTTCCTGCAGTATCCGGAACTCCTACAAGTAATAAGGTTACTGTTACCGGTTCATTAAATGAAGCTGGTAAAGTACGTTGGTTGCTTGTTGCACATGACGGAACATATCCAACAGATGTATCTTACAACAATCCTATCTGGGCTTCTACTTATACAAGTTTAGGTCTTGCAAGAGGTGAAGTTGCTACAAGCGGAACAGGTAATGACTTTACTATTACTGCTGAACTTCTTCCGGATCCTACTTCAACTTATGACTATGATATTATTGTATTCGGTGCTGATGACGAAGTTGATTTCTTTGCAACTGATGCTCAGATAATGGCAGAATGGCCATATACAATGAATCCTTCATTTGAAACTGAAGTTTATCGTATCAAGGATTTACGTCCTGCACCAAACAGAACTGTAATTTCTCCTGTAGTACATTTCTCATTCTGTGATAATGATGCTCCAAGATTAGTTGGTACTATACCTGCACGTTCACCTAAGAATATGAGTTTCCCTGTTGAAGGAAGAATAGAATTGATATTCAATGAAAACGTACAGATTAATGATAACAACACAACTGGTTACAAAATCGTATTACGTGACGCTAACAACAACTTAGGCGTTCCACTTGCATACGATGTAACTAAGGGTGATACTATTATACTTTATCCTCTTGATTCAGCAAAAGTTGATACTGAAGCTGATGCATTTATGCCATGGGCACTTGCTCAATCATTAGGTTACAAGAAAGACTTGGATGAACAGCGTGACTACTATCTTGAAATTGACCGTTGGGCTATTTCAGATGATGGTGGTTGTACAGCTCCTGGTAACTACTGGCACGAATGGGTAGGTAAAGACAGTCTGCAGTTCCGTACTGAAGACAACACTCCTCCATGTCTTGCTAAATGGATGCCTAAGGCTTGTGTTCAACCTGAAGAAGATTTAGTATTGACATTCAATGAAGCAAACGACATGAGTGTTAATTCTGCTATCACAGGCGACTCAGCTTACATCTATATTTACAAAGTAGGTACTATTATACCTCACGAACGTATACCTGCAAGCACTGCAACCAAAGTTAAATTATCTAACGGACAATACCAGTTTACTATTCCTACTACTTATAAATATTTAAGTGGTGAATCTTATAAAGTAAGAGTTCCTGGTAATTTATTCAAAGATTCATACGCTAATGTATGGGTTGGAGATACTTGCGGATGTGCTTCACCTGCAAAATCAGGTTTCTCATGGACATTCGATGTTCGTGACTACGAAGATCCTATTGCTTCTTGGGTACTTATTCAGGATTTCACATATCTTAATGTAGCTTATCAAGATCCTGAGTATCCACAATATGCAAAAGTGGTAGAAAAGAAAGCCGGTGAAACTGAAGCAAATGTTCCTACTTCATCATTATTGAAAATTAAGTTTGATGAAGAAGTATATCTTCTTGATAAAGATGTAACTCCGAATGTATGGTATAAAATGAATGCACCTCAGGTATTAGATGAACTTGTAGCTGCTATCCATATTAAAGATGTTACAAATAATAAGGAATTATTCTATGATCCTAATGGTATTATTAATTCTGCAACTGATACTGCATGGATATTTGCTGAAACTGTAGGTACTGATTACGCTGTAATCAGAGTATTCCAGGCACAAGAGCATTGGACTCCTGCAATGACAACACCATGGGTGAAAGATGCCGGATTCAAGAGTAATACAACATACACTGTTTCTCTTGATGCAGGTTTGTTTGCTGATGAAGAAGATTGTGATAATACTCGCAATATCTATGATGCACTTCCTGCTCCACTTGGAACATTTATTACAAGAGATGACACACCTCCGACACTTACAATTACAGACTCTAAGGGTGCTGCAATTTGTGGTGGATACTGTGCTAGTCAGGTAGCTCCTATTAAGCTTTCATTCAACAATCCTGTTGTAAAGACACCTTTCGCAGGTATTGATTATGATGCATTGATATGGGATTCAGAAGATGTTAACTGGTGGACTTATTCTAACTTGCCATTAACACCTGCTGACCTTATTAATACAGCTGATGGTGACTTCCTCAACTTCTTCTATCTTGGTTCAACACCTTCCGGTTCAGGAACTCCGGTTACTTTATCAAACGTAACTGTTGATCCAAACGGTAAGGACATCCTTATCTATCCAAGTGCTAACTTAGTATCTGAAGGATATTACAAGATTGTATTCAAGGGTGGTTCTGTAAAAGACCAGAAACGTATACCTGATGGTAACGAATTCCTTGGTGACACTTGTATTTTCAGAGTACAAGACTGGATTGCTCCTCAGGCATTAGCTTTCTATCCTGCAGATAATGCAAGTGGTATAAGCAATGAACTCGCAGGTACAACTTCTATACCTTATACAATAGGTTCAAGTTCATACACTGCTACTGTTACTGTAGGTGCTGATTCATTAGCTATCTTATTCACTGAACCAATTGCTAAGGGTACAACAACTGACGATCTTATCTTACGCCGTATGAACGGTCAGATAATTGACGAAATTGGTATCGAAGCATGTAAGGTTGACCAGACAAATAAATCAGTTTTGGTTATTCCTATTGATTCACTTGAAGAATTCACTGCTTACTACGTTGAAGTACCTGCAGGTTTCGTAACTGATGCTGACACATTAGGTTGTGTACCAAACAACAGTGTTGCTATTGATCCTGAACTCTACCAGTTCGGTTGGAACTTTGCAACTGCTGATGCTACACCTCCAATTGCTATAGCTTACATACCAAATCATACAGATACAGTTCCACGTAACAGTGATCTTACAATTATATTTGATGAGAATATATTCCCAAGTACTTCAACTGATTGCGAACTTTATATCTATCATCATGACAATGTAGTAGGTTGGGTTGGTAATCCTTCAGTAGACTTTGGAAACGTTGTAGAAGTTATTGAATTCAATGTAGGAGGAAATCCTAACTACGAACTTTCAGGTACTAACATTTACAACCAGCTTGACAGGAATGTTATTACATTCGATCCTGTTAATGACTTTACAAGAATTGGAACATATTATATCAGAGTTGACGGTAATTGTATCGCTGACGGACAGGGTAACTTCTGGACAGGTGTACATGACTCTACAACATGGAGATTTACTGTAACAAATGATGTTACTCCAATACTTAATACAACAAATCCTGAATATGATCATGCAAATGCAGCATGGCAATATGTTGAATTACCAGCTGATCCTCATGGATATGTAATTGCTGACCTTTCAATGACATTTGTTGATGAAATTTACAAACAACCATTATTGGTAGCACCTGGACAAGGTAAGATCAAGATCTTTGAATATCGTTACAATCCTAAAACATTCAAAGCTGAAGAAAAACTTTGGAAAGAATATGATATCAATGATGAAGCAGTTGTATTCAACAATGATAAAGTAACTATCAACGACGTATTACTCCGTGACTGCATTAACAAACAGTTCGGTACTTACGAAGAATGTTACTATGTATATGTTGACCGTGGTGCTGTAACTAACGGATATCCTGGAAGCAAAACATTCTGGGCTGGTATTGACAATGCATTTGTTTGGAGATTCCAGACAGGTTGTGATGACACATTTGTATGTGAATCAGAAATTGTTAGTCCTAATGTAGCCGCTGACGGTGAAGCAGCTCTTAACCTTACAATCGAAGATGCGAGCACATTAGTTGCTACATTCGGTGAAGGAATTGAAGCTATACCTAATGCAGCAGGTAAGATCCAGTTGTTAGATGAAGAAGGTTTAGTAGCAGAAATTGCTGTAGTTGATTCAATGTGTGAAGGAAACACATTGACTGTTGACATCAGTGCATTCCTGAAAGACGAAACTAACTATACTGTAATAGTACAGGCAAATGCATTTGGCGATACTTCAACAGTATCAACAGGCATTACTGCTAACTGTTTAGGTGAATGGAAATTCCAGACAGGTGACAACACTAATCCATATCCGGAAACAATGTCATTTGACGGTGAAGACTGCGTTGAAGCTGCTCCGGTATTTGTAATGACATTTGATGAAACATCAGGTGTTGCTGCAGGTGCAGGTGCAATTGTAGTTGCCGATACATTAGGTAACGCAATAGCTGAAATCGCAATTGAAAGTGTAACAATTGATGTAAATACTGTTACATTCTCATTACCTGAAGGAATTGTATTACCTGATACAACTGTAATTGAAGTAACTGTACCTGCCGGATTCTTATTCGACGGTGATGTTACACCTCTTGCAAACGATGAATTCTCATGGAGATTCAAGACAGGCGAAAATACAGCTCCAACAGTTGAAGCTTTAACTCCGGAAATGGCTGAAACAGCTGACACAGTATTAGCAATCACATTCAGTGAAGTTGTTAATGCAGTTGCTGGTAAGAACATTACTATTAACGGTGAAGCTATTGATGTTGAAGATTTCGCTACAGAAGATAATATTACATACACTTACGCATTAACTGAACTCGAAAGCGAAGCAACTTATGCAGTAGTAATCGAAGCAGGTGCATTCGTAGATGTAAACGAAGGTTGCGAACCAAATGAAATTGCTGAAACAGCATTATCATTCAAGGTTGATGATATCTCAGCTCCATTGGCTACAGGTTCACCAACAACTGCAACTGACTATGTAGGATTAGAACTTGCTATCAATTTTACTGATGCAGTAACACCTGCAACCGGTAATGTTGTAATCTATGATGCAGAAACTGACGAAGTTGTTGAAACTATACCAGCAACTAGCTTCAAGGCTGCTTCTGATAATTCAGTTTACACTTATGCTCCAAAAGAAGTAAGATTTGGTGAATACTACATCTTAATCGACGCCGGTGCATTCGTAGACGAATCGGCAGCTGAAGTTGGTCAGGAATGTCCTGGTATCCAAGACAAAGAAGAATGGCCATTGTCAATCGTTGACGGTATATTCGTAACATGCTGGAACATCATTGCTCCACAAAGAATCCCAGCTGGTGTTGATATACCTGTAAATACTACAATTGTTATAGATTTCTGTGACGAAAGGATCAAACCTGGAACAAAAGCTGACCGCTTCCTTACCGTAGGTGATCAAAGTGAAAATCGTGTTGAAGGAGTTAACTACTTCAATTACTTAATCACTGAAGATATGATCGAAGGTAACAAGTTATCAGTAGATGTATCAGGATTGAAAGAAAACACTCTATATAGTATAATTCTTGCTCCTGGAGCTATCACTGATGAAGCAGGAAACGAATTCATCGGAATAACTGATGCTAATTTATGGGTATTCAAAACTGGTGATTTCAGCGTACCTGTTGTAACTGTTGATGCGGTAACTGTAATGAATATTAAAGGAAATTCTGTAGCCATTACAAGCAGTGAACTTGGAACTGTATATCTTGCAAAAGATGATGTTCCTGCTAACGCAGCAGCATTACTTGCAGCAATTGCACAGGATAAAGCTGTAGCTGCAACTGTAGCAACAGCCGGCTCACCTGTATCAGTAAGTGTTGAAGGTTTGAAACCTGGTACTTATAAAGCTTATGGAATCGACGCATCAGGCAGCATTGGTGTAGCAACTAACGTTGTTACAGTTGAAGAAGCACCTGTTATGAATTTCACAGCAATCAGTGCTATTCAGGGTTCAGCTGACGCTTCACCACTTGATGGTCAGAAAATACGTACTAAGGGTGTTGTAACTGCAATTGATAAGAACGGATTCTATATCCAGGATGCTGTTGCTGCATGGAGTGGTGTATATGTATACAGTACTCAGTTTGTAGGCGATGTCAACATTGGAGGTTCATTCGAACTTGTCGGTACAGTTGATGAATACAATGGTTTAACTGAAATAGTAAGTGTTGAAACTCTTGTTCCAATAACTAAGCTCTTAACAGTTACTCCAATAGAAGTATCAGCTAGTGAAGCTATTACTGAAAAATACGAAGGTGTTCTTGTTCAGGTAATTGGTCGCGCAACTTCAAGTTACTCTGGTTCTGCTGATTGGGCTGTTAAAACAGCTAATGACAAAACAATTGCTGTAAGTAATTATATCTATGGAACATACAGTTCAATAGTAGATCATAACTACAAAGTGATTGGTGTTGTTTACCAACGTAATGCAGATTACAAAGTTGAACCACGTATGGAAGGTGACATTACTGACTTGTCAGCTGCTAATGGTGTTGACAACAATGCACTTTCAATGAAAGTTTATCCGAACCCATTCGATAAATACATTTCTTTAAGCGTTTCTAACGATGTTAAGATAACTAAGGCTGTTATCACTAATATTGCAGGACAACTTGTTAAAGAAGTTATTAATCCTAATAATACAATTTCAACAAGCGAATTGCGTAGTGGAGTTTATTTCATCTCATTGCACACTGAAGATGGAGTAGCCAAAACTGAAAGGATTATTAAGAGGTAATACCGAATTGATTGATTAAAAAAGGGAGGTCGTAGATCTCCCTTTTTTATTTTTATGTATTTGTATATATTGCCGAAAATTTAAATTCTTATTGTAATGATGGATGTATTACTTAAACATAAATCAATCAGAAGATATACTAAAGAGCCAATTTCTGACGATTTGTTAAATGAAATAGTTAATGCAGGATGCAGGGCATCAACAACGGGTAATATGCAGTTATATTCTTTAATTAATACAACTGATCCGGAAATTAAAAGATTGCTTTCACCTTTTCATTTTAATCAAAAGATGATAGAAACTGCACCTAATGTTTTTACTATTTGTGCTGATTTTAATCGTTTTAAGAAATGGTGTTTTTTCAATAATGCAATACCCGGGTATGATAATTTTCTTTCTTTTTTAACAGCGATGACTGATGCTTTACTTTTTGCCCAAAATATTTCAATTGCTGCTGAGTCAAAGGGCATTGGAATTTGTTATCTTGGAACGACAATTTATAATGCTAAAGGAATAATTGATGTTTTAAATTTACCTAAAGGTGTTGTGCCTGTTACGACATTAACATTAGGATGGCCTGACGAAGATCCAAAGCAGGTTGACAGATTACCATTAGATTCAATAATCCACAAAGAAAAGTATTCAGATTTCACTGAAGATGATATTAAAAGCTATTATAAAGAAAAAGAATCCTTAGAAGAAAATTTAAAATTCATAGCTGAGAATAAAAAAGAAACATTAGCACAGGTATTTACTGACGTGCGTTATAAAAAAGCGGACAATGAATATTTTTCAGCTCAAATATTTGAAGTACTAAAAAACCAAGGTTTTATTTAATTATTTCTTGTCATTATTTCTAATTGTATCTCTTGCTGAGCCCTGAGCAGTAGGCATTATAAATATGTCATCTATATTTACATGAGGAGGTCTGGTAACCATGAAAAATATTGCTTCTGCAATATCTTCAGCATATAAAGGAGTAAGACCATAATATACAGAAGATGCTTTTTCTATATCACCATGAAATCGGACTATTGAAAATTCTGTTTCTACCATTCCCGGACTTACTGAACCAACCTTAATATTGTGTTTTAATAAATCAATACGCATGCCTTTTGTTAGAGCTTCAACAGCATTTTTTGTTGCACAATATACATTTCCATTCGGGTAAACTTCTTTTCCGGCAACAGAAGAAATATTTATAATATGACCACAATTTCGTGGAATCATAAGGTTTGCAACTTTTCTTGACATATATAGCAATCCCTTAATATTGGTATCAATCATTGTTTCCCAATCATCAATTGAACCTTCGTTTAATGGATCAAGACCTAAAGATAAACCGGCATTATTGACAAGTAAATCTATATTTTTCCATTTTTGTGGTAGATTATCAATTTCATTTTCTACTTGATTTCTGTCACGGACATCAAAACAAAGTTTATATACCTGGGAATTTGAAACAATTTTTATTTCATCCTCAAGTGATGAGAGTAATTCTTTTCTCCTACCTGTAATGATTAAATTATATCCGTTTTTTGCCAATAGTAAAGCAGTTGCTTTCCCAATTCCGGATGTAGCCCCTGTGATCAAAGAAATTTTATTCATAAAAATTAATTTTAAAAAAATCAAAACTATAAAAAAGGGATCAAAAAGATTATGACTTGCAAATCATTTTATTTACTTTCACCAATATACAAAGCTTTAATTAAATTTGTGAAAAATTTTTAGATATGAACACAGAAGAAACAAATATTGAGTTTGATATTGAGCAAATTCCTGAACCGGAAAATATAAATGAAGTGATTTTTAATTTAATGGTAAATCCTAATCTTTCTCCATTAAATTATTTTAACGACTTTACCGATATTGTACCTGATCCCGATAAAATGGCGGGTGAAGGAAATGATGAGTCTGGGATTTTCGAAATTGGTGATGACAACAAAATAATGTCGTTGACTGCTCATGCAATGCACAGGCATTTAGAAACTGATCCTCAGAAAGCCGCAGAAATATTGGTTTCCAGGGCTGCAAGAAAAATGGTTTGTATGGGAGCAAAACCAATTGCAATAACCGCAATGCTATATCACATTAATTATAGTGATCCTAACGGTCAGTTTATAGCTTCTGGGGCTAAAGCAGGTTTAGAAAATGCTGCAGCAGCTTATAATCTAAAAATATCTAATAAAAAGATTAGATTTGATTTCTTCGATGAGCCCGAATATCAACAGCCGACTATGTTTGTGACTTTGTTAGGTGTTTTCCCTGTTTGTAATGATAATTCAATAAAGACTATTAGTCAAAATTTTAAAAACAAGGGAAATAATATTTTCATGATAGGGAATGTTGCTAATGATATTGCAGGGTCAGATTACCTTGAGTTTTTTCATGGAGTGACAGAGTCTCCGCTACCTGAATTTGATTTAAAGTTTGAATCAAAAATATTGAGTATTACATCTAAACTTATTCAAAATGATTTAATTGATAGTGCATCTCCTGTAGCTAAAGGAGGATTGTTTTTTACTTTGATGAGAGCCGGGTGGGTCAATGGTTTGGGTTTCGACATTACAACAGCTGCTGAAACCCGAATTGATGCATTTCTTTTTGGAGAATCTATGGGGAGAATAGTTGTTGGAGTTCCAAAGAAAAAAGAAGATGAATTTGTTGACTTCATGTTTGAATCAGGTATTCCTTTTTTCACTTTAGGACATGTTACAAAGGGCGAAATTAGAATAGATGATGAATCATTCGGTTTTATTGATAAAATGTCTGAAACATTTTAAAATTTAAAAATTGAAAGAAAATCTCTTAGAAAATAAAAGTAAAAGTAAAGTGCGGGCGATGTTTGACAGCATTGCCCGTAATTATGATTTTTTAAATCATTTTTTATCGCTGGGCATTGATGTGTTCTGGAGAAGAAAGTTGATATATGAGCTTAAAAAGTATAAACCTGAGAACATTATTGATATTGCTGCAGGTACTGCTGATTTGTCAATTATGGCTGTAAAAAATGGCTTAAAGAATATTACCGGAGTTGATTTATCTTCAGAGATGATTAAAGTTGGGAAGATTAAAGTTGAAAAGCATAATTTTCAAAAAGAAATTTCACTCGTCGAAGGAGATGCGGAAAGCTTAATATTTCAAACTGAGAGTTTTGACGCTGCAACTATAGCATTTGGGGTTAGAAATTTTGAAAATCTTCAAAAAGGATTGAAAGAGATATCCAGAATTCTAAAAAATGGGAAACCCTTATTGATACTTGAATTTTCGAAACCTGAAAACTTTATTATAAGATTGTTTTATAACATTTATTCTAAATTTTTCATACCTGTTGCAGGAAAAATTATTTCCGGTAATTCAAAAGCATATAAATATTTACCTGAATCTATTAAGAAATTCCCATCCGGGATTGAATTTTTAAGAATATTAGAGAATTGTGGATTTACATCTGTAAGGATGAAAAAGTTAACTTTCGGAATTTCAACATTATATATTGGTGAAAAGGGTTGAATTTTAAAATAGTCTGTATTTATTTTAATATTTTTCCTTTATAACACCCTGTAATGCAATAAAATTCATTTTTTTTTGTTTTTTACAAAAAATTAAAGATGAAAAGAATACTATTTTTATTATTGTTTCTTTTATTATTAAATCGGGTTAATGCTCAATGGTTTGAAATACCCAATCTTACCACGTTTGACGATAAAAAAATTCATTTTGGATTTACTTTAGGTCTAAATACTGCTGATTTTGCATTTCAGCATTATAACACTATTAAAGATAATCCATTAATTGCTGAATCTAATCTTACTTATACGAAGCTTCTCGATTCTGTAGGATATAAATTAAGGGCAGATGTTGCTTCTTTGACGCCAGGATTTACAGTAGGTATTGTTTCTAATCTTCGGCTTACAGAATATCTTGATTTGAGGTTTCTTCCCGGTTTATCTTTTATTGAACGAAAAGTTGTATATAATATTCCTATATATGATGCAGATATTTCTGGTGCATTGAAAGAACATGTTGTAAGATCAACTTATCTCGATTTCGCATTATTATTAAAATATAAGTCAAAGCGTATAATAAACCACAGACCCTATATGATAGGAGGTTTATCTCTCAGACAAGATATTTCAAAATCTGCTACAGAAGATCTTCTTCAATTAAGAAAATCTAATTTTTATGTTGAAGCCGGTATGGGGTGGGATTTATATTTACAGTTCTTCAGATTATCCACTGAATTGAAGTATTGTTTTGGACTAGGGAACATTCTCTCAAATAATTTGCCTAAATACCCTCAAAATCAATTTTATCAGTTAGCTTTAAAAAATCTTAATTCTCATATGTTAATATTAAGTTTTCATTTTGAATAACTTTTTTAAAAAATCTTTACTTGAAGTACTCTCTGAATTTTGAATTTTCACCTGAGCAGGCAGCTGAGGGAGCATACATTAAAAAGGCCATTGCATCTCAATTGAATGTAAGCCAGAAGGATATTGTTTTATACCGAATAATACGAAGATCAATAGATGCCCGCAACAAAAATATAAAGGTTAATTTAGGAATAGAAGCATATCTAGGTGAAATTCCTGAAATACAAAAACCTGATTTCAAATTTGAAAATATTAAGAATAGTAAAGAAGTTATTATAATTGGTGCAGGTCCGGCCGGATTGTTTGCTGCACTTAAATTGATAGAATCAGGAATAAAACCTGTGATTTTTGAACGTGGAAAAGAAGTAAGTAGCAGGAAAAGAGATATTGCTGCAATACACCGCAATGAAGGTGTAAACCCCGATTCAAATTATGGTTTTGGTGAAGGTGGTGCAGGGACTTTCTCAGATGGGAAATTGTTTACAAGATCGAAGAAGAAAGGTGACATAAGGAGAATCCTTGAACTATTTTACTACCACGGAGCTCAGGAAGAAATTTTGATTGATGCTCATCCGCATATAGGAACGAATGTATTACCGGGAGTTATTAAAAGGATGAGAGAATCAATTTTAAATTCAGGGGGAGAAATTCACTTTAATTCCAGAGTAATTGATATTGATGTTTCCGGAGGAAATGTTAAAGGCATAAGACTTTTAAATGGTGAAACGTATAAATCTGACAATATCATTCTTTCTGCCGGTCATTCTGCGAAAGAATTGTATTATATGCTTCATGAAAAAGGAATCAAGCTTGAGGCTAAAAGTTTTGCTGTAGGATTCAGGGTAGAACATCCACAAAGTTTGATTGACTCCATTCAATATCATTGCAATGAAAGGGGTCCATATCTTCCTGCTGCAAATTACAGTTATGCAGAACAAGCACATGGACGAGGAGTTTATTCATTTTGTATGTGTCCCGGAGGAATAATTGTGCCAGCATCGACAAGCAATAATGAACTGGTAGTAAATGGTATGTCTTCTTCATTCAGAAATGGCAGATTTGCCAATTCCGGTATTGTTACAGAGGTAAGAGTTAGTGATCTGAAAAACTATGAAAAGTATGGTGATCTAGCTTGTTTGAAATTTCAGGAAGAGTTGGAAGAAAAGAGTTTTATGCTTGGAGGATTAACACAAAATGCTCCTGCTCAAAGGTTAACGGATTTTTTAAATGGCAGGGTGTCTTCTAATTTACCCGAAACATCTTATCATCCGGGTTTATTGAGCTCTGATTTGAATATTTTGTTTCCCGGCTTTATTAAGGAAAGTCTGAAGGCAGGGTTAAAGCTTATAGGAAATAAAGCCCGTGGTTTTGTTACTGGGGAAGCAATTGTTGCTGGACTTGAATCCAGAACATCATCTCCGGTTAGAATTCCAAGAGATAAAGATACAATGGAGCATATACAGATTAAGGGCCTATATCCTTGCGGAGAAGGAGCAGGCTATGCAGGTGGAATTGTATCTTCTGCCATTGACGGAGAGAAATGTGCAGAAAAGATATGTGAGAAATTAAATATCAGATAGATCTTCTTTTAAACTCAGAGATTGCAATAGCTGCAGCCATAGAAACATTTAAAGATTCAACGACTATATTATTATTGAAAGAAGGAATTAACACTTTAGTTTCAACTATACTTTCGATTTCTTTTGAAATTCCATTCCCTTCGTTACCAAATACTATAATTCCATTATTAAGTCCATTTGACTTATATATGTTTATTCCATCAAGGAATGTGCCGAAGATATGAATTCCATTTCTCCTTGCATCAGCTAAAAAGTTTAAGAGGTCAGTATAAATGATATCTACATGAGCTATAGCACCCATGGTTGATTGAATTACTTTTGGATTATAGCAATCTACAGTATTTAGGGAGCAGATAATATTATCAATACCAAACCATGAAGCTAATCTGATTATTGTTCCTAAATTTCCAGGATCCTGTATCCCATCCAGGGCAATGACAATTTTATTTCTGATGTCTGCCAATGAAAATTGAACTTGTTTTTTCTTACAAACTGCAATAATTCCTGGAGGTGTTTCTCTGGAACTTATTTTCTTTATTTCAGAATCTGCTGCAATTATCTTTTCGCAATTAACAGATTCGAATTCAGCATTATATTTCTCTGTAAGAATCAATGTTTCAAACGAAAATCCTGCTGAAATCAACTCTTGAATAATCTTATCTCCTTCTGCAATGAATAATCCACTTTCATCCCTATATTTTTTTAGGGTTAAAGAATTAATAAATTTTATCTTATTTTTACTTATCATACACAGAATTTTCAAACATCTAAATTATAGTAGCCGGTTTTCAAATCAAAACAATAGGTTTATTATTTTTGTATAATAGTGAAATTTGGTAAAAACAATATAACCTTTTTGAAGCTGGCTTTGATTATGTCAGTTTTACTTCTCATAGGGTGTCGTTCAACACGGTATGTTCCGGATGACAGGTACTTGTTGAGTGACATCGATATTAAGATTGATAATAAGCAAGTTGACAAGAATGAAGTTGCTAATTATCTACGACAAAAGGAGAATCTTAAAATTCTGGGATTCATAAAATTTCATCTATGGTTATATAATATTTCAGATAAGAATAAAGAAAAAAGTATGCTTCGCGAAATAGGAGAACCTCCTGTTATTTATGATCGGGGATTACATCAAAATTCGATGGAGCAAATAACCCAATATCTTCATAATAAAGGTTATTACCTTGCAAAGGTAAGTGATGAAGTTGAATTAAAAAACAAGCGGGCATATATAACATACAAGATTCAAACAGGAGATCCATATTTAATCCGGAACATTAATTATGAAATTAAAGATTCAGTAATTGCAAGATATATTGAAAAAGCCGGTAGTGAAACTTTAATCAAAAGCGGTGAGATATTTGATGTCGATATTTTAGATAAAGAAAGATCGAGAATAAGAAGACTATTAAGTGATGAAGGATATTATAAATTAGTTGAAGACTATATTCATTTTCGTATAGATTCGTCTTTGAATAATAAAATGGCTGATATAAATATGATTATCGAGAATCCTGGATTAAATAATGATGAAAAAGATAAATACCACAGAAAGTATAAAATTAAGGATTATGAGATAAGTGTTTATAGTCCTGATAAAAATAGTACTTCCGGTTTAATAAGGGAGTATAGCGACACTACGAGATATGGTAATTATACTTTTTTTCACAATGGTAAATTACCGCTGAATAAAAATGTTTTAATAAAAACAATTGAAAATTTCCCCGGGGAATTATACAATAAGACTGAAGAAGAACGACTTTATAATAATCTTTTTTCTTTAAGGCAGTTTAAATATGTAAACATTCAGTTTCAGGAAAACCAAGGTTATAAAGATAGTGTTAACGGATTTCTGACGGGTAAGATATATTTACCTATGCAAGTAAAGCAAAACTATTCAATCGACATAGAGGGAACAAATACTTCAGGGAATCTGGGTATAGCAGGAAACCTCAATTACCAGCACCGTAATTTGTTTGGAGGTGCTCAGATATTTGATTTTAAACTACGTGGAGCAACAGAAAGGCAGGTATCTATTTCCGGTGGAAATTCCAGTATTTATAACATGAATGAAATTGGAGGTGAAGCAAAATTATCTTTCCCCGGTTTCATCTTTCCTGTTGATGAGCATAAATTGAAATTGTATTCAATGCCTTTTACTTATTTTTCAATGGCTTATAATTATCAGGACAGGCAAAATTATACTCGAACTATAGTTAATGCTACTTTCGGATATCAGTGGAAATCTACTTCTGAAATAAATCATTATTTCAACTTACTTGATCTGAATGCAGTAAGAATATTTCGGTTTGACTCTACTTTTTTCAATTCCATTCAGGATTTGTACATAAAATATAGTTATACAAACCACATCATTTCAGCAACAAATTACAGTTTTATTTATAATGATCAGGATTTGAAGAAGAAGCCCGGATATAATTATGTAAGGGTTAATCTGGAAGCTGCTGGAAATACATTATGGTTATATAACCGAATTTCAGGGCAAAAGAGTTATAATCTTGACGGGACAGAAGCATCAGCAGATAATCCGGGATATTATAAAATTTTTGATACACGATTTGCACAATATCTCAAAGGGGATATAGAATATCGTTATGGTTATCGTTTCGATAAATACAATTCATTTGCTTCAAGAGTTTTTCTTGGTGTTGCCTTGCCCTATGGTAATTTTGATGTTATACCATTTGAAAAAATGTATTTTACAGGAGGTGCTAATGGTATAAGAGCTTGGCAGGTTAGATCATTAGGCCCCGGCAGTTATGTGCCCGGAGAAAATGAGTATCCAAACCAATCATCTGATATAAAGGTTGAAGCAAATATTGAATATAGGTTTAACATTGTCTGGAATCTTGAAGGTGCACTATTTGTTGATGCCGGAAATATCTGGGCAATAAACAATTCTGATAACAGGGAAGGGGCAGTTTTCAGTTTCAACCGCTTTTATAAGGAGTTTGCAATAGGTACAGGATTTGGCTTGCGATTGGTAACCAATTATTTTATTATAAGGGGAGATATCGGAATGAAACTCAGGGATCCTTCAAGGCCTGACGGATCAAGATGGATACCGGGAGGGAGATCTTATCAGGGATCTGACTTTAACTTGAATATTGGTATAGGATATCCGTTCTAGAAATTGATAATAAAAAAAACAGGCTGTCTTTTGAGCAGCCTGTTTTTTTGTTTATTATGCTTTTTGAGCTGATCCCAAAACATTGATATTTTTGTGCATATACAATTTTTTGAGTTCGTCGCGTGCAGGACCAAGATATTTACGTGGGTCAAATTCAGCCGGGTTTTCTGCAAGTACCTTACGAATTGCAGCTGTCATAGCGAGACGTCCGTCTGAGTCGATATTGATTTTACAAACTGCTGATGAAGCAGCTTTCCTTAATTGTTCTTCAGGAATACCAACAGCAGCTTTTAATGCGCCACCGAATTTATTAATAGTATCAACATGTTCAACAGGAACAGAAGATGAACCATGAAGAACAATTGGGAATCCAGGAATACGTTTTTCAATTTCTTCCAGAATGTCAAATTTTAATGGTGGAGGAACTAAAACGCCATTCTCGTTTACAGTACATTGAGCAGGAGTGAATTTGTGAGCTCCGTGAGAAGTTCCGATTGAAATAGCCAGTGAATCAACCCCTGTACGTTTTACAAAATCTTCAACTTCTGAAGGTTTAGTGTAAGAAGAATGATCTGAAGAAACTTCATCTTCAACACCTGCAAGAACTCCAAGTTCTCCTTCAACAGTTACATCATGCTGATGAGCATATTCTACAACCTTCTTTGTAAGTGCAATATTTTCTTCATAAGAGTGGTGTGAACCATCAATCATTACTGAAGAAAAACCATTGTCGATACATTCTTTACAAATTTCAAAAGTATCACCATGGTCAAGATGCAGAACGATAGGAATTTCATAACCTAATTCCTTAACATATTCAACAGCTCCGCGAGCCATATTCCTTAAGAGAGTTCCGTTAGCATATTTACGAGCACCTGAAGAAACCTGAAGGATAACAGGTGATTTAGTTTCAACACAAGCCTGAAGAATAGCCTGAAGCTGTTCTAGGTTGTTGAAGTTATAAGCTGGTATTGCATATCCGCCGGCGACTGCTTTTTTAAACATATCCCTGGTATTTACCAGACCGAGTTCTTTGTAACTTACTGTCATTTTTATAAAATTTATTTGTTTATGTATTCTATTCGCTTAATTATTAATAATAACAAAGGATTAGTAAAAAGAGTTTCAAAAATATAAATTCGATTTGTTTAATCCTATCAATATATAAATTTTAAGAAAGTACAATTTTAATATAAATAGGCTGAATAAAAGAGGATTGTCTTTATGCCTGCAATATTTTAAAGAAACCTTAACTAATATATGTCAATTTTGCATCATAAACGACCTGCCTAATTAGTTCCAAAGACCTATCAAATACCATAAGATGTAGTTCATTATGGTATTTGATAGAGCTTTTATATGCATAAATGATTTATCCCTTATTTTTCTCAATAAAGTATTAAAATGCTAATGTTGGTGAAATTGTGTTTTCGATTATAGAGTAGAATGTTGAGAATTAGAATTTTTTTTCTCATAATTACAATAAAAATGGCTATGCGGAAAAACAATTTTTTTGATTTTTTATTTCTAATGACCTCAAGAGAAAGAAATGGTGCAATTGTGCTATTGATTTTGATTTTCATAATGATTGGGGTGAGATTCACAATGAATGCGATGAACAATGAAAATGGGAGTATACCTGAAAGTGTAATTGAGAAGATAAAAAAGCTTGAAGAAGAAAAATTCCGGAGTAATGAGAAAACGCAAGATGATAAAAAAGTAGATACTTTAATTAATAGTGGGTTATTCAGATTTGATCCAAACATTGCTGAAAAAGATGAATTTTTAAAACTGGGATTTAGTGAGAGAGTCGCCAATAACATTATAAACTACAGGAATAAAGGTGGAAAGTTCAGGGTTAAGGAAGATTTAAAAAAGATTTATGGTGTTGATACGGTTTTATACAAAAATGTTGAAGAGTTCATCATAATTAAGGGAAAGTCAGTTAAAAAGATTGATAAGTTTGAGATCAACAGTACTGATTCAGCTGGATGGACTTCACTTAATGGTATAGGGCCATATTTTGCAGGAAAGATTTGTAAATACAGAAAAATGCTGGGAGGATTTTACAAGCTTGAACAATTAAAAGAGGTTTATAACTTTAAAGAAGAGACTTATGAAAAAATAAAAGGGGAATTAAAAGTTGATACGCTATTAGTGAGAAGGATAAATATTAATTTTTCAGACATTAAAGAATTAAAACAGCATCCATATTGCAGATACGAGAATGCCAAGAAGATAGTAGATTACAGATCTTTAAAAGGGAATTACAGTTCGGTTAATCAATTACTGGAAGATTCAGTGATAGAAGGAGAAGTTTATTATAAACTTAAGCCATATTTGACTATCGTTCAGGAATAAAAACTGATTAATGGTTTTTTCAAAGAAAATATTTCAAAATAAATTTGAATATAAATGAATCATTTCTAAATTTGCACACCATTTTAAGAATAAGTTATAAATTAATAAAGAATATGATTGTAATTCCTGTTAAAGAAGGCGAGAATGTAGAAAGAGCTTTAAAGCGTTTCAAACGTAAATTCGAAAAAACCGGTGTAATTAAAGAATTACGCGGTAGGCAAGCGTTTGAAAAACCATCTGTAATTAGAAGGGCTGAAATAAAAAAGGCTATTTACATTCAGCAGTTACAACGCGAAGAAGATTAATGTCGGCTGGGGTGTCAGAACATATTTCTGACTGATATGTTTATATTAAAACCCTTGGTTGATGTCTCTTCAGGAACAATTTTTAAAAGAACTTCAGTTCGATAAGCGCTACTCATCGCATACGATAGTAGCATATAAGAAAGACCTCGCTCAATTTGTTCAGTTCATGAATGAATCGGTCGGGGATTTTGAATTTAAAGACGTCAATAGAAAGCAGATAAGATCTTGGGTAGTTTATTTGATGAACAGTGGAGTAAAACCAGTATCAATAAACAGGAAGCTTGCGACTTTAAAATCCTTTTATAAGTTCTTAATGAAATACGATCTGGTAGAAGAAAGTCCTGCAAAGCTTGTGACTGTACCTAAAGTACGAAAGAAACTACCGGTTTTTGTTCAGGAAGAGAATCTGAATAATCTTTTAGACTTTGACATGTTTGAAAAAGATTATGAAGGGACTAGAGATAAAGCAATAATATCGTTATTATATGGTGCGGGTATTCGTCTTTCAGAGCTAAAAAATCTTGAGATTTCAAATCTGAACATGACAGAACATACAATAAAGGTTCTGGGAAAGAGAAATAAGGAAAGGATAATTCCCTATCCTTCAAGCATTGAGTTGCCTATTAAAGAATATTTAAAATTTCGTGAAGAAATTGGTGGGAAAAGTGTTTTTCTTTTACTAACTTCTGACGGGAAACAGTTATACGACAAACTTATTTACAGGGTAGTGAAAAAGCATCTGTCGAAAGTAACAACGGTATCAAAAAGGAGTCCGCATGTTATTCGCCACAGTTATGCAACACATCTTTTAAACAGGGGAGCCGATGTAAATGCTGTTAAGGAGCTATTGGGACATTCAAATTTGTCCGCGACTCAGATATATACACATACAACTTTTGAAAAATTAAAAGAGATTTACAAACAATCCCATCCTAGGGATTAAATTAGGAGGAAAAATTATGAATATTCAAATCAATGACGTTCATTTTAGTGCTGATCAGAGGCTAATTGAATTTATCAACAAGAAAGTGAGTAAATTGGAAACTTACTTTGATGGGATAATTACAACCGAAGTAATATTAAAAGTAATTAAACCCGAGACCTCCATGAATAAAGAAGTTGAGTTGAAACTTTCAATTCCATCGAAGGATTCTTTATTTGCCAAGAAGCAAGCAGATACTTTTGAGGAAGCTATTGATTTAGCAATTGATGCAATGATCAAACAGTTAAAAAAATTTAAAGATAAGCTTAAGGACAAATAAATTTTTAGGATTCTTGTGAATTAATTAAAAATATTTATACATTTGCAAACCCTTTTCAGGAAGTTTTTTGACTGACAAGGGTTTGTGCATTATAAGTCTCAGAGAAACAGTAAAATACAGGACGATTTTGGAAGTTCAAAATCGTCCGATTAGTGTTTTAAAGAGGATACGTTCATTAACAGAATTGAAGAAGAGGGGAGATTCCAGAGTGGCCAAATGGGGTAGACTGTAAATCTATTGGCAACGCCTTCGTAGGTTCGAATCCTGCTCTCCCCACTTTTAAAAAAGGGAAGAAGGATATAAATGCGGGAGTAGCTCAGTCGATAGAGCATTAGCCTTCCAAGCTAAGGGTCGCGGGTTTGAATCCCGTCTCCCGCTCATTTATAGTGTAAACGAGAATTGCCCTGAATTGCCGATGTAGCTCAGGGGTAGAGCGCTTCCTTGGTAAGGAAGAGGTCACGAGTTCAATTCTCGTCATCGGCTCAGAAAAATGAAAATATAAAATAGAAAAAATAAAATTAGTTAACGTTATCTAATATTTTAGTTATGGCAAAACAAACATTTGTTAGGAATAAAGAACATGTAAATATCGGGACTATAGGTCACGTTGACCATGGTAAAACAACCCTTACCGCTGCTATTACAATGGTATTGGCTAAGAAAGGTTATTGCGAAATCAAGACTTTCGATCAAATTGACAATGCTCCTGAAGAAAAAGAAAGAGGTATTACTATTAATACTGCTCACGTAGAATATGAAACTGCAACACGTCACTATGCACACGTTGACTGTCCGGGACACGCTGACTATGTTAAGAACATGGTTACAGGTGCTGCTCAGATGGACGGCGCTATCATCGTAGTAGCTGCAACTGATGGTCCTATGCCACAGACTCGTGAACATATTCTTTTAGCTCGTCAGGTAAACGTTCCTAGACTTGTTGTTTTCATGAACAAGGTTGATATGGTAGATGATCCTGAAATTCTTGAGCTTGTTGAAATGGAAATTCGTGATCTTTTAACTTTCTATAAATTTGATGGTGACAATACTCCATGTATCCAGGGTTCAGCTCTTGGTGCATTGAATGGTGAACCACAATGGGAAGAAAAAGTACTTGAATTGATGGATGCTTGTGACAATTGGATTCCACTGCCTCCGCGTGATAAAGACAAACCATTCCTTATGCCGGTTGAAGATGTATTTTCAATAACTGGTCGTGGTACAGTTGCTACAGGTCGTATTGAAACAGGGGTTATTCATACAGGTGATGAACTTCAGCTGATTGGTTTAGGAGCAGAAGGTCGTAAAACTGTATGTACTGGTGTTGAAATGTTCCGTAAGATTCTTGATGATGGTCAGGCTGGTGATAACGTAGGTTTATTACTTCGTGGTGTTGACAAGAAAGAAATCAAGAGAGGACAGATTTTGGCAAAACCGGGTTCAATCACTCCACATACAACATTCAAAGCACAAGTTTACGTTTTGAAGAAAGAAGAAGGTGGTAGACATACACCATTCCACAATAAATATCGCCCACAGTTCTATTTACGTACTCTTGACGTAACAGGTGAAATTCGTTTACCTGAAGGACGTGAAATGGTTATGCCAGGTGATAACATCGAGATTGTTGTAGAATTGATTTATCCTGTAGCATTAAATGTAGGTCTTCAGTTTGCAATTCGCGAAGGTGGACGTACAGTAGGTGCAGGTCAGGTAATTGAAATTTTATCTTAATACTTTATAATAAATAGTTCCGGTTTAAACCGGAACTATTTTATACGGATGAGCTCAAGTTGGGAGATAAAAGTAAGTTCAACTCTTACCATCCGTACAATAAAAAAGATGTATGATGAAAATCAAAACTTACATTCAGGAATCCTATACTGAATTGGTTCACAAAGTATCGTGGCCAACATGGAAAGAACTACAAAGTAGCGCAACAATAGTTATGATTGCTTCCATCATAATTGCACTGGTGATATTCGTAGTAGATTTCGTTTTTGAACATCTGCTTGAATTTATTTACAGTCTATTCTATTAATCTACCGGAGGGCAGAAATGAGTGAGATCCAAAAAAAATGGTATGTTCTTAGAACCATAGGGGGAAAAGAAAAAAAGGCGAAAGAATATATCGAAGGTGAGATATCATCTGCCGGGCTCCAGGAATATGTTTCTCAGGTTTTGATCCCTACTGAAAAAGTATATCAAATCCGAAACGGTAAGAAGATCAGCAAAGAGCGTAACTTTTTTCCCGGTTATCTTTTAGTTGAAGCTGCATTGGTCGGTGAGGTGGCCCACATTCTCAGAAATGTTACGAATGTGATTGGATTTTTAGGAGACACAAAGGGTGGGGAACCAGTACCTATGCGTCAATCAGAAGTCAATCGCATACTTGGGAAAGTGGATGAACTCTCAGCAAGCGATGAAGAACTTACAATTCCATTTGTAGTAGGTGAAACAATTAAAGTGATCGATGGGCCATTCAATGGATTCAACGGAATTATCGAAGAGGTAAATGAAGAAAAGAAGAAATTGAAAGTAATGGTTAAAATATTCGGTCGTAAGACACCTTTGGAACTTGGTTTTATGCAAGTCGAAAAGGAGTAAAACAACAAAAATTAATATTTTGTTATGGCTAAAGAAATTGCTGGAATTATTAAACTCCAAATTAAAGGTGGTGCGGCAAATCCATCACCTCCGGTTGGACCAGCATTGGGGTCAAAAGGTGTAAACATTATGCAGTTCTGTAAGCAATTTAATGCCCGCACGCAAGAGTTGGCAGGAAAAGTGCTTCCGGTAGTCATAACTGTTTTTGCAGACAAGTCGTTTGACTTTATTGTAAAACAACCACCTGTGGCTATTCAAGTTCTCGAAACAGCTAAGGTAAAGAGTGGTTCAGCTGAGCCTCATGTTAAGAAAGTGGGTTCTATTTCCTGGAAACAGGTTGAAGAAATTGCACAAATTAAGATGTCAGACTTAAACTGCTTTACTTTAGAATCTGCAATGAGAATGGTTGCTGGTACTGCCCGTAGTATGGGGATTACTATCACAGGTGATTCTCCATTTAATTAACTTTTAAATATTGGTTAAAATGGCTAGAATTACTAAAAATAGAAAACTTGCTTTAGAAAAACTTGAGCCGGGGAAACTATATACGCTTTTAGAAGCTTCTAAATTGGTTAAGGAAGTATCCACAACCAAGTTTGATGCTTCAGTCGATATCGACGTGCGTTTAGGTGTAGATCCCCGTAAAGCCAACCAAATGGTTCGTGGCGTTGTTTCATTGCCACATGGTACAGGCAAGGAAGTTAGGGTACTGGCTTTGGTTACTCCTGATAAAGAACAGGAAGCTAAAGATTCAGGCGCTGATTTCGTAGGATTGGATGATTACCTTGATAAGATCAAAGGAGGATGGACCGATGTTGATGTCATTATTACAATGCCACCAATTATGGGCAAATTAGGCCCTCTGGGTCGTATTCTTGGTCCTCGAGGTTTAATGCCAAATCCTAAGAGCGGAACTGTAACAATGGAAGTTGGTAAAGCTGTAAAGGAAATCAAGCAAGGAAAGATTGATTTTAAGGTTGATAAATATGGTATTGTACATACATCAGTTGGTAAGGTTTCATTTGAACCCGAAAAACTAATAGACAATATTAAAGAATTTATTGGCACAATTGTAAAACTGAAACCATCGGCAGCAAAAGGTACTTATATTAAAAGTATATACTTGTCAAGTACAATGAGCCCGGGGATTCAAGTAGAACCAAAAACTGCACAGGATTAATTTGTGAACGATGAAGAGATCAGAAAAACAAACAATTATCGATAACCTCACGCAGGAGATCAATTCATACAATCATTTTTACCTGGCAGACATTTCAAATTTGAATGCATCATCGACAAGTGATTTACGTCGTGCATGTTTTCAAAAGGAAGTAAAACTGATTGTAGTTAAGAATACACTATTAAAAAGAGCGATTGAAGCCTCAGACAAAGAAGCCTCAGGACTCTTTTGCGTTCTGGAAGGCAATACATCATTGATGTTCAGTAATACAGGTAATTTACCTGCAAGGTTGATTCAGGAATTCCGTAAAAAGAATAAAAGTCTTGATAGACCAGTATTGAAAGGTGCATATGTTGAAGAGTCAGTCTATGTAGGAGAGAATCAGCTTGAAATTCTTGCTAATCTTAAATCAAAGAACGAGCTCATCGGCGATGTTATCGGCCTTCTTCAATCACCGGCAAAGAATGTTATATCTGCTTTACAAGGAGGCGGAGGACAAAAGATTGTCGGGATTCTCAAAACTTTATCAGAGAAAAAGTAATAAATATTTTATAACATTTTAAATCGTTGTTACAATGGCAGATTTAAAAAAACTTGCAGAAGAATTAGTAAACCTTACTGTTAAGGAAGTAAACGAATTAGCAGGAATTTTAAAAAGTGAATATGGTATTGAACCTGCTGCTGCAGCAGTCGCAGTCGCTGGCCCTGCTGCCAGTGCAGAACCTGCAGAAGAAGCAGTTCAAACTGAGTTTGATGTAATTCTTACATCAGCCGGTCAGTCAAAATTAGCAATTGTAAAATTAGTTAAAGAACTCACAGGTCTTGGTCTTAAAGAGGCTAAAGAAGTAGTTGATGCTGCTCCAAAGGCAATCAAGGAAAAAGTTTCTAAAGAAGAGGCTGAGGCTCTAAAAGCACAATTAATTGAAGCAGGAGCTGAAGTTGAACTTAAATAAGGTCTACAACCCAAAAGGGTTGCAATGGTTTAGTCCCGATATATATCGGGATTAAGCCTTTTTGTGTTTTATATTTTAAGTTCAATAAATATATCATATAAATGTCTTTGAATACTGTAAATCAAAGAATTAGTTTTTCTACAACGAAAAACACATTCGAATATCCCGATTTTCTTGAAATTCAAATTAAGTCATTCATTGAGTTTTTCCAGTTAGGATCGACTCCTGAAATGAGAAAAGAAGAGGGATTATATAAAGTTTTTATAGAAAACTTTCCAATATCAGATACGCGAAATAACTTCGTACTTGAATTTATTGATTATTATATTGATCCTCCAAGATACTCAATAACAGAATGTATTGAGAGGGGTCTTACTTTTAGTGTACCCCTGAAAGCCAAGATGAAATTATACTGTACAGATCCTGAACATGAAGATTTTGATACAGTTGTACAAGATGTATATCTTGGGACAATTCCATATATGACTGAAAGAGGAACCTTTGTTATTAATGGTGCTGAAAGAGTTATTGTTTCACAGTTGCATCGCTCTCCCGGAGTATTTTTCGGACAAAGCATGCATGCAAACGGGACTAAATTATACTCAGCCAGAATAATACCATTCAAAGGGTCATGGATTGAATTTGCTACTGACATCAATAATGTCATGTACGCATATATCGACAGAAAGAAAAAATTACCTGTGACGACATTGCTCCGGGCTATTGGCTACGAAGGAGATAAAGATATTCTGGAAATTTTCGGCTTGGCTGATGAGATTAAAGTATCTAAAGCTGGACTTAAAAAATTAATAGGACGCAAATTGGCTGCCCGTGTTTTAAAGACCTGGGTTGAGGATTTTGTTGACGAAGATACCGGTGAAGTTGTTTCAATTGAGCGAAATGAAGTTATTATTGATCGAGAGACAATAATTGAAAATGATCATGTCGACTTAATTGTTGATTCTGGTACAAAAACAATATTACTGCATAAAGAAGACGCTAATCTGCAGGATTATGCGATTATATATAATACACTTCAAAAAGATCCATGTAACTCTGAAAAGGAGGCTGTATTGCATATATACAGGCAGTTAAGGAATGCAGAGCCGCCTGATGAATCAACAGCAAGAGAAGTAATTGAAAATCTTTTCTTTTCAGACAAGAGATATGATTTAGGAAATGTTGGCCGTTACAGGATTAACAAAAAACTAAATCTGAGTATCGATATTGATACAAGAATTTTAACTAATGAAGATATCATCGCTATTATTAAATATTTGATTCAGTTGGTTAATTCCAAAACTGATGTTGATGATATTGACCACTTGTCAAATAGGAGGGTTAGAACAGTTGGAGAACAAATGTTCAATCAGTTTGGCATTGGATTAGCCAGAATGGCAAGAACTATCAGAGAAAGAATGAATGTAAGAGACAATGAAGTGTTTACTCCTATTGATCTTATAAATTCAAAAACTCTATCTTCAGTAATTAATTCATTTTTTGGAACTAACGCACTATCTCAGTTTATGGATCAAACTAATCCTTTAGCTGAGATGACACATAAAAGACGTATGTCAGCTCTTGGCCCTGGCGGTCTTTCAAGAGAAAGAGCCGGATTCGAGGTCCGTGACGTACACTTTACACATTATGGCAGACTTTGCCCAATTGAAACTCCTGAAGGACCAAACATTGGTTTGATATCTTCTTTGTGTGTTTATGCAAAAATTACTGATTTAGGTTTTATATCAACTCCTTACCGAAAAGTAGAAAACGGGCAAGTTGATTTATCTGACGAAGGAGTAATTTACCTTACAGCTGAAGAAGAAGAAGGGCAAGTAATAGCACAGGCTAATGCTATATTGGATGATAATGGTTATTTTATCAATCCAAAAGTAAAAACCAGAAAAGAAGGTGATTATCCTCTTTCTGATGCTACTGATGTTCAGTTGATGGACGTTGGTCCAAATCAGATTGCATCAATTGCTGCATCTCTGATTACCTTCCTTGAGCATGATGATGCAAACAGGGCACTTATGGGTTCTAACATGATGCGACAGGCTGTACCATTAATTAAGCCTGAGGCTCCTATTGTTGGAACAGGACTTGAGACAAGGGTTGTGACTGATTCAAGAGTACATATTACTGCAGAAGGATATGGTATTGTTGAATATGTAGATGCTAATGAGATAATTATCAAATACGATAGGACTGATGAACAGAGATTTGTAAGTTTTGAGCCAGATGACAAAACTTATAAACTTCCTAAATATGATAAGACAAATCAGGGTACAAGCATCACTTTGAGTCCAATTATAAG
>JAGODU010000028.1 GCA_017998095.1 Prolixibacteraceae bacterium
ACAAATGCAAGACCAACTGCTACGAAAAATATTACGACTGCGATTACGATGTATAACATGATTCTGTGTTTTTAAAGGTTTACGATTCAAAAATATATTAAAAAGATGATACTAAAACAACGTTTTATTTTGGTTTTTATGAAGTGTTAAAATGTTTTGATGAAAGTATATTTGAGTATGATAAAATTTGAAAATGGTTTTATAGGAAAAAGCTTTTTTAAGATAGTCCTTATACTTTTCATTAATACCAAAGAGCTACTTTCTCCCATTATAACGGGAGAAAGTAGCTCTTTGGTAGCTATCTGCCATTGATTAGATTAATTACTGAATTCTACTGAATGAAAGATTATTTTTTTAAAATCTGAATTTGACATTATTTCCTGCATATTGAATCACTTTGTCAAATTTTTTAATTGAGTTAAAATCAATGGTTTTATTACCGGATATTAATATAACATTTAAAGTTTGTTCAATAGGCATACCATTATAAGTACCATTCCGATTACTGATTGATAAAGATCTTTCAGAATTATTCCATGAGAAAGTTATTTCTGAAAAATTGCCCTTTTCATAGTTGTAATTGTCCCCTTCATCATCATAAAGTGTGAATTCGCAATCAGCCCCTTCATAAATTCTTATTTCTAAGCTGTCATTTTTGCTTTCAGATGAATATTGTACTTTTTGCCCAATTGGCAAAATAGACCCTGATTTGATATATAATGGAATTTTATCCAATGCCACATCTGCTTCAACAGTTTGACCTCCATCTATAAGTCGACCTGTCCAGAAGTCATACCAGCCGGATGATTCTGGTAAATATGCCCTGTGAATCTTTACTTCTGGTTCAACTACCGGAGCAACCAGTATTGACTTGCCAAACATGAATTCATATGCCTGGCTGACAGATTTAATGTCATTTCTGAAATCCATGACTAATGGCCTCATCATGGTTGAACCATTTTTTGTAATCTGCCATGCTTCTGAATAAATATAAGGTAGTAACTGATATCTCAGGTTTAACATCTTTCTAATATTTTCTTCAACTTTAGTTCCATATTTCCATGGTTCTGTTTCTGACATATAACCATGAACACGGAATATCGGATTAAAAACTCCCCACTGAAACCAGCGTGTAAGTAATTCATGATATTTTTCATCAGTATATTGTGATTGACCCGGACGAAAAAATCCTCCTATATCGGTTGTCCAGTAAGGCATACCGGAGATTGTATAGTTTAATCCGGCAACAATTTGCCCTCTGAATGTTTCCCAGTTTCCTCCAATATCACCTGACCAGTTTATTACACCGTAACGTTGCTGCCCCGAAAAGGCTGACCGTGTAAGAATACAAACCCTTTTTTTATCAGTGGCCTTTCGCTGACCTTCATAAACGGCATTGCTTACCATAAGAGGATAAGTCAATCTGTAGAAGTCGCCCAACCCGGCATATGTTGTTTCATTTTTTAATGCATCATTCTCAGGTTCAACAGCATCCATCCACCATGAATCGACTCCTATATCGAACATGTTAGTTTTTAGGGCATTCCAATATTCTTCCTTTGTTTTAGGATTGAAATAATCAAGCCATTTGGTATTTGGAATAAATAGTTGATCATCTACAAATCTTTTGCCTAAATCTGAATTCTTATCCGGATTAGACCAGATAGAGATGTTGAAATGCGCATTCAGATCGTGAATCTCTTTAATAAAACCTGCCGGATCAGAATAATTTGTTTCATCAAACTGAGGGACTCCCCAGCCACGGTTGCCCCAATATTGCCAGTCTTGTACAATAACATCAACAGGAAGATTTCTTTTACGGAATTCCTTGACTGTCTCAACCAGATGTTTTCCGGATGTGTAGCGCTCACGACACTGCCAAAAACCATACGCCCATTTTGGAAACATCGGTGCATTTCCTGTTAATTTTCTGTATGACGCTATTACACTATCAGCTGAAGGACCATAAAACACAGTATAATCAAGGTTAGTGCTTACAGGAGACCTGAAGGTTGTTGTATTATCTTTAAGTTTCCATGATAGCAATGGATTGTTGTCAGACTTGCAAATCAAAACAACCTCATGTTCTCCTGCTTTTAATGTAGTTAGTTTACCTGATGTAGGTGGTAACCACATATTGCTTTGATCAAACACAGGGTTGCCGTCAATGGCAACATAATGTCGATTGCCCATATTTCCCAAATCGAGGAAAATATTGTATTCTCCATCTTTGTCTAATTTGAATTTCCCAGTATAGAGTGACTGGTTTTGAAGTACTTTCTGAGTACCTGAAATGGTGGTGACTTCAGCAAACTGTTCTTTATCGGTGTTTTTATCTTGTTTGACTAGTTCTATATAATTATCCGAAGGATTATAATCGGTCATTCCATACTGATGCCAGAGAAGTCCATAACCCTTGTTGGAATAAATAAATGGCAAGGCTATTTGAGAATTAACCTGAGTTAATCGTCTGCTGACACTCTTGATGTTGAAATTGCCATCCTGAAACTGACCAAGACCAAATAAAGATTCATCAGAAGGAGAGCTGAAACTAAGTTCAGCTCTATAGCAAGGTTCACTTTGAATTGTGTCGGATATCAATTTACGGGAATCAACAATCTCACTTAAAAAAACTTCTCCTTGTGCATTGGCAAAGGAAATATTTCCTGTTCTCTTATTTACAATCGCTTGAATATCTGTTCCTATAACCTTTAGGGAAAATAATGTCTCTTTAACTTTGAAGTCCGTAGCCTTAACATCTTTTAAAAAGATTAGTTCAGGTAAACTTTTTAAAGTGTCTTTCATGAATTTAATCCTCATGGCATTATTCGCAATCGGATATATGCCAAGAGTGCCTTCTTTTAGAAAAACGCTTACTCCGTTTTTATCAGTAATATGATGTTTTACTGATTTACTTGAACAAGATGATAAAATCAGGACTACTGCCAGAAAGTATATGATTTTCATAATCAGTTAATTTGAAACGCTTTTTAATCTTTATTATAGATTGATTTCCATTTTCTTACCTGAATAAGAGACAACTTTATCAAATGTTATATTTTCTCTTATTCCATTCCCCTTGTCTTTGCCAATTATTAAAATTGAAAACTTCCTTTCATTTATCATGCCTGGGAAATTGCCCTTCCTGTCTTCAATGGTTAATGTTCTTTTGGCATTATTCCATTTAAAACTGATGGTTGAGTATTCTCCTTTTTCGTAATTGTAATTGTCGTTTTCGTCTTCATACAAGGTGAATTCGCCATCTGAGCCTTCATAAATACGTAGTTCAAGATTATCCCATTTTTTTTCAGTAGCATATTGAGCTTTTGGACCAACAGGCAATACTGTTCCGGCTTTAATATATAAAGGGATTATATCTATTGGGACTTCTCTGTTTATAACTTGTCCTCCTTTTATTTTTTCCCCTGACCAGAAATCAAACCAGTCATTCCCCTTAGGAAGATAAACTTCCCTTGATTTGACAGAGTCGAAGTTGGCTTGTTTACCATCATTGTACATTGGTTTTGTTACCGGGCACACTAGTATTGATTTGCCAAACAAATACTCATCGTTAATATCTAATGCCTTAGTGTCGTTTGCATAATCCATTACCAAAGCTCTCATCATACTAGATTGATTAGATGTAACCTCCCATGATGCAGAGTAGATATAAGGCAATAAGCTGTAACGCAGGTTTATATATTTTTCAATTGCATCATATATTGGTTCACCTTTCTTTCCGAACCTGTATATTTCTCTTGGATACCCTTCACCATGAGAACGCATCATCGGACAAAATGTGCCAAACTGCATCCATCTGACATGTAACTCACGATAATCAGGGTTATTGAGAGGATCTTTAAAATTCCATAAGAAGAAGCCTCCTATATCACTATTCCAATAAGGAATTCCGCAAAGTGAAAAGTTCAATCCGGCAGATATCTGGTTGTGTAAAGTTTCCCATGAAGCAACAACGTCACCCGACCATGTGTTTGATCCATAGCGCTGTTGTCCGGCAAAAGCAGATCTGGTTAATATGAACACCCTCTTGTCAGATGAAACAGCCCTCTGGTGGTCATAAACACCACCAACTGTCATTAACGGAAAGGCATTGCGTACTTTTCGGAAAGATCCCAGATAAGTTTTAGCATCCATATCTTCAGGTTTAGGACTGAAATGATCAGGCTCTGTTGAATCCATCCACCATCCGTCTATTCCCCTTGAAAACAATCCTTTGTTGAGATAGTTCCAATAAATATCCCTTGCTTGTGGGTTGAAAGGATCATATACCCGAACACCTGAAGGATAATCCATGTTAGGTGGCCAGCTGGTAAGACCCGATTCAGGCCATGTGCTGAAGTTGAAAAGTGCCCCTATATTATCTAGCTCACGATATTGCTTTGTTTTAGGTCCAAATGAAGACCATACAGAAATAATCATGTGAGCATTCAAATCATGAATATCGTTTATCATTTTCTGAGGTTCTGAGAACTCTTCATTCAGAAAATCCATAGCATTCCACAGATAGTTATTTCCCCAATATTGCCAGTCCTGTATAATACCATCTAGTGGAACTTCTAATTCCCGGAAATTTTTTACAACTTCAACAATTTCTTTCTGACTTTTATAACGTTCTTTACTTTGCCAGAATCCATAAGTCCACATAGGTAGCATTGGAACCTGACCTGTAAGGTCTCGCATACACGAAATAACTCCATCAGAATTGCCCCCATGCATGAAATAATAATCAATACAATCACCAACTTCTGATCTGAAGGATGTTTCAGTTAAATCATCCTTAAAAGTAGTAGGAGAATAGTTGTCCCAAAAAACTCCATAACCTTTTACTGACTGGAAAAAAGTAACAAAGTCCCAGGTATTGTTTTGAACCATATACACTTCCTGGTTTCTCTGTGACATTTTGCCATTTTGTAAGATGCCTAATCCGTAGATTGTTTCATCTTTATCTAAAATGAATGACTGGTTTATATTAAAAGTTTTATTTCCTGCATCGTTGAAATCAGTAAACTTTGAACTATTTTCTTTTTCACTGAAAAGAAGCTGATTCTTTGCATTTTTGAATGAAACCTTAGAACTTTTAAGGTTTAGAATCACTTTAATTTTTTCAGATGACAATATAAGATCATCTCCCTTTTGAGCTATACTGAATTCTATTTTATCCGGAGTCTTTATAACAGATAAACTTTTTTTCTCAAAGGTAGTTCCTGCTGGCCATTTTAATATCCTGACAGTTGATGGGTTAAAAAACTGAACTTCAACTTCAATAGCCGATATATTGGCTACAATTCCCTTTTCTGTTTGCCGGAATGATTCTCCGTAAACATTCATCACTGTAGTAAAAATTATTACTATAAGTGATATTAAAGTATTCTTTCGCATAGAGAAATTTTAAGAATGTTCTTATTTTATTTTGCCCAGGCTTCCCCTTCAGGCGTTAATCTCCATTTAAAATATTCATCCAATACCTTAAGTGATTCAATACCTGGAACAGGACCTTTAAAAGGAACCGGCCCTGTCAGATACATGACTTCCGGATTTTCATTGCTGAAAGGATTCCATTCCGGAACATTTTCACTATTAGGATTTCCATTCTTTACAAAGTTCGTCCAGTAAGTTCCCATTGTTTCTGATAATTGAATATCTGAATCTGTGATATTTGGATCATCAGGATTGAAATTCATAAATACGTAGGATACATCCTGAGCATGTGGTGAACCAAAACCATAAAGTGGTGAACCTTCAGGATATTGCGGATGTTGATCGAAATAATATAAATATGCTTTCGACTTTCCTTTTTCTGATTGCACACTTGCCCAGCTCCAGGTATGCCAGCCAAAGGCTGCATCACGTGCAAGATCCCTTGCTGTTTTTGGTATGCTTGTTTCTGCTACCGGATAAACCTTAAGTAATGTATCAGCGTATTTGCCATATCTTTCTTTTACCGATTGAACAAATTGTGAAGGATCTCTTACCATTGTAAAACTTGCTCCTTCATCTGAATTGTACCCAACTAATACAGGTATGTCATTAAATTTACCTGCTTCGTATAATCTTAGTTGATTATCCGGAATTACATAGCCATCGACAATTGGCCATCCTCCACCAACTCCCATTCCAAGTTGAAGTTTTTCTGCAGGAATCTTTCGCAGCTCAGATATTGATTTTGCTCCCGACATTTCTGCATAAGCTAAACCTTCTGCTTCAGCATCAGCAAGCGTTTTCATATTTTCACCAGGATAAGTTGTCTTTCGTGTTGGTCCAAATGAACCACCACTCTGTGATATAGCACCCCTGAATAATCCTTTTGCTAATGGTGAAGCACACAGCATACTTACTGATATTGCTCCGGCCGACTCTCCGAAAATTGTTACTTTATCCGGATCCCCGCCAAAAGCAGCTATATTTTTCTTTACCCATTGTAATCCTGCAATCTGATCAAGCAAACCGTAATTTCCGGAAACATGATTTGGATTTTCAGCACTTAACTCAGGATGGGCAAGAAAGCCCAATTGATTTACTCTGTAGGCAATGCTTACGAAAACAACACCTTTCTGAGCTAACTTAGCTCCATCGCTAACTGGCTCTGCTGTTGATCCAAAACTAAAACCTCCTCCATATATCCAGACCATTACCGGAATTTTGTCTTTTGGAGATTTCGCCGGTGTCCATACATTCAAATATAAACAATCTTCACTTTTCCCTGAAGGTGGATTTCCTCCCTGAAAAGCTGCAGGGGCATATTCAGTGGTCATTTTAACACCTTTCCATTTTATAACAGGCTGAGGTGCTTTCCATCGTAAATCTCCAACTGGAGGAGCTGCAAATGGTATCCCCTTGAAAATTGTTAAATCTCCGGCAATAGTTCCCTGAACAATTCCTCCTTCAACTTCAACCTGTCCTGGTTGTAATCTGGTACATGAAATAAGGCCTAGCATCATAATGATACACGGCAAAAGAAATAATGATCTCATTTTTTTATTTACTTTTTATTTTTTCCCCATAGATTAGGCAGAAAACGATAATATAAAAGATGTCTCCATGTAGCCCAGTCATGTCCACCATTACCGCCAACATAATATTCATGTTCGATATTGTGTTTAGTTAGTGCTTCATGCAGAACCTCACATCTTTTTCCCATGAATCCCTTTGCTTCTTCTGTCCCCTGACCTATAAAGAGATAATCTACTTTTTCATTCACTTTAGGATCGTTTAAAAACTGCGCTAAAGATGTTTCGGCATTTACATCACCTGCACTTAAAATGCCAAAATTGGCAAAAAGATCAAGTGATCTGAAGCCTACATACATACTGTGCCTGCCTCCCATTGACAAACCTGAAATTGCTCTTCCTTTTGGTGATTTAATTGTCTTGTAATAATTATCAACTAATGGAATTACATGTTTTCTAAGTTCTTTTTCTAAAATGTCAAACGTGAGCTCAGTATGTTTAGGATGATTTCTATGGATTACCTGATTGTTAGGTACAACAATTATCATAGGTTCAGCTTTGCCTTCTGATAAAAGGTTATCCATGATAAAGTTAGCCCTTCCGTCATAAATCCAGTTTGAAGGCAGTTCTCCGCTTCCTCCCATTAAATATAAAACAGGATATTTCTTCTTTGGATTATAGAAGGGTGGTGTATATACATATAGCTCCCGCTCTCCATTTGTTACATCCGAATGATATACATGACGCGTTACTGTTCCGTGAGGAACATTTTTAGCATCATAATACGCAGGTTCGCTGCCATGTACAATTAGTTCACTATACGGCGGCATAGCTGTAAATGCTGCATAGGTATTATTGGGATCTGTTATTTGTATACCATCAACCATTAAATGATATGCATACATATCAGGTTTAAGTGGTCCGATTGTCAATGTCCAGATTCCATCATCTCCTTTTGTAAATGGTACTTGTTCATTTCCACTTCCGAGAGCTGTGAGAATGGCAACACCTGCAAGTTTTACTTCTTTGGCATTTGGTGCTTTCAATTTGAAAGTAACCGTCTGATCATCACGTACATCAGGTGAGTTTAAAGAAGCACTGAATGGTATTAGTCCTTCTGTGTTCTTTTGAGGATTATAATCAAGGTTGACATTTGACTGCTGCCCGAAACATATTCCGGAAATCCACAAAAAACAAGCTGCTATTGCTAAATATTTGAATTTCATTTTAAAATCAATTTTTATTTATACAAATTATTTTTTGAACAGTAAATGAGCGTATTGCATCAACGACCTTCTCCATGTCAGCCATTCATGCGCAGTATCCTTTGATTCGTAATAAGTATATTTGATTCCTTGTTTTTCCATCATTTTTCTAAATGCACCTACTGAGCCGGGGAAAGGATTTGGCTCTTTGGTCCCTAATCCAAGCCAGAATACTTTAATCTGTGAATTTAAAGAGGCTCCGTTTTTAAACTTGCCATCAAGAAAGGTCTCAGTATTAATTTCTTCAGAACTTGGATAATTAGATGTGCCGCTAAATCCACCATAAGAAGCAAACTTGTCAAGATGGTTCATGAAAATACGCATTGTCTGGTTGGCTCCCATCGATAATCCTGCAATAGCCCGGTGTTCTCTGTCTGCTATTGTTCTGAACTTGCTGTCAATCATCGGAATGATTTCTCCAATTACTACTTCTTCAAATACTGAAACAGGTCTTCCCTGGGTTTCACTCTTTTGGGCTTTATATGCATATCCGTTATCCATAACAATTATCATTGGCTCTGCTTTGCCTTCTGAAATCAGATTGTCAAGAATCAGGTTTGCCCTGCCTTGTGATGCCCATCCTGTTTCATCTTCAAAGCTTCCATGCTGCAGATAAAGTACAGGAAATCTCTTGCCTGGATTTAGCTCATATTCTGCAGGGGTATATACAAAACACCTGCGGAATGAATTAGTCAATTTTGAAAAATATATATTTTCACTTACAGGACCGTGCGGAACATCTTTGACTGAGTAAAAATCCTGATCTGAAGCAGGGATTTCTATCCCGCTGCCCCAGCGACCTGCTCCGTAAAAATACTTAGTTCCCGGATCAGGTACTGCAGCACCGTCTACCCAAAGCTGATAGTAATGAAATCCTTCATCCTGTGGTGCCGATTCACCTGTCCAAACTCCTTTTTCATCTTTTACCAGATCATATTTTACACCTCCAATATCGAGCTGTACTTTAAGTGCTTCGGGAGCTGAAATCTGAGCACGAACCCTTCCTTCAGAATTAACCTTCGGATATTCCTTGCCCGGCTGATTAACAGACGATGGTTTGAAATCTTCAACAATTGCCTGCTGTTGTGCAAATAATGGCAAGCAGCAAATTGTTGTCATTATTGCAAAAACAATTTTTTTCATTTACTTATTTTTCGTTAGGTTGTAATTAGAGTTGTTATTTCATATTATCTATAGAGGTTTATTAAAGTATTGTCAGCTTTAAGCTTTTTAAGTCTTTTTCTTCTGAACTGTTTCCGTAGAACACTTCGTATTCTCCGGAAGTTACTTTCATTGAACCCGAGTTCACATCATAAAATTCAAATGATGAAGCAGGAAGTTCAATGTTGACATTTTGTGTCTTTCCTTTTTGAATTTCAACTCTTGAAAAGCCTTTTAACGTCTTGACAGGTCCATCGATATCCTTTACTTTACGAACATACACCTGTACTATTTCTGTCCCGGTCCGTTTGCCGGTGTTTGTAACAGGAATAGTTAAACTTACTGACTCATTAATTTTTATTGAACTTTTGCTTAAGGTAGCACTGCCGATATTGAAAGTGGTATAGCTCAATCCATATCCAAATGGGAATAAAGCATCTGTCATATAACGATATGTCCTGCCTTTCATCGAATAGTCTTCGAAGTCCTTCAACTGATCAGAGCTTTTATAAAAGGTAATAGGTAGCTTTCCCGATGGATTGTAATCACCAAATAGCACATCTGCAACAGCTTGTCCTCCAGATTCTCCGGCGTACCATGCCTGTAATATTGCATCACAGGATTCAGTTTCCGGTGTCAACGCAATGGCTGAACCTGAACAGTTTACGTAAACAACTTTTTTACCTGCTGCTTTTAATGCTTTCAAGCAATTACGCTGAACTGAAGGCAATTCAATGTTTGTACGGTCTCCACCTTTAAATCCTGGATAGTTAACAGGCATTTCTTCTCCTTCCAGATTACCTGAAAGCCCTCCGATAAATATCACTACTTCAATGCCTTTAAGTTTGTTGACAAGCTCGGTGTAATCTACATCTACCTCCTTGCCAAAGTTCATTTCAAGATTCGCCTGCCAATTATTTAACTGTGCATAGCGTATTTCAATTTTATATTTTTTACCTGCTTCAACTTTTAAAGGTATCCTGGATGGAAGTGTACGCCAGTTGTCATATTCTATCAATTTTGTATCATTTACAATCAGTTCAAAATGACCTGTAGCCCCTCCTTTGAAAATTAGCTCTTCTGATACTTTAGGTGTAAATTCTGTTTCATAGATTGCTGAAAAATCTTCCAGCTTTATTCCTGAGGCAAATTCATGCTGGCCTGCAGTAGTCATTTTTATTGGATTGATTATCTGATCTGTAACAACAACAGCACCTTCTCTGTTGCGGTTGTTCCAATACCTTGCTTTTATACCGGGCTTACCTTCAAACGAGAATTGATCGAAATAGCTTTGAGTTACTTTGTCTTCAACTAAATCACATCCTTTATCGTATAAGATTTTATTTTCAGGCAACTTTGTTTTTATCCCGTCAAGAATAGAAATAGTACGGACAGGTGTGCCATTATAATTACCCCATAACATTTGTTTATCAGCTGCATTAGGTCCAATTACTGCAATCTTCTTTGCCGACTTCGATAAAGGTAAAATGCTATTCTTATTTTGTAGAAGGGTCATTGTTTCCTTTGCCATATCAAGAGCAAGCTTGCGGTGAGCTTCGTTATTCAATATTGAAGCCGGTATTTTTGTCCAGGGTACTATGGCATCATCGTCAAAGTCCCCAAGGTCAAAACGACCAATCAATACTCTCATCAGACTTTTATTTATATCTTCTTCCTTTATCAAGCCTCGTTTTACTCCTTCAGGCAGAGTTTTATACGGATAATTTTCCCATACACATTCAACGTCTGTTCCTGATAAAACTGCTTTAGAGGCAGCATGTACCGGACTTGATGATACTTTATGACTATTGAAGAAATCTGTAATAGCTCCACAGTCTGATACAACAATATATTTGAAACCCCATTCATCACGAAGGATGCGTTGTAAAAGACGGGTGTTGCCACAACATGGTTCATCGTCAAGTCTTTGGTAAGCGCACATCACCTGGCGAACATCAGCTTCCTGTACTAATGCTTTAAAAGCAGGTAAATATGTTTCGTATAATTCCCTCGGGTCAACGTTGTTAAGATTAAGCTCATGACGACTCCATTCAGGCCCGGAATGTACTGCATAGTGCTTTGCACAGGCAAGTAATTTGCGATATTTGGAATTGGCAGGACCTTGTAGCCCTTTTACTACCTGAATACCCATCCTTGAAGTAAGATATGGGTCCTCACCATAAGTTTCCTGTCCCCGTCCCCAGCGTGGATCGCGGAAGATATTAACGTTCGGAGTCCATACAGAAAGACTAAGGAAACGCTTGTTTTCATTTCCTCCTTGTATCCATTGGTTATATTTTGCACGGGCTTCATCTGATGCAGCATTGAAAATTTCATATACTAACGCATCATTGAACGATGCTGCCATGCCTATCGGCTCAGGAAAAACAGTTACATTGTCATTGTTGGCATATCCATGTAATGCTTCACTCCACCAGTTGAATTTTTTAATTCCCAGACGAGGTATAGCATCACTCTGATCACACATCAGAATTGCTTTCTCTTCAAGAGTTAATCTTGAAATCAAATCTTTAGCCCTTTCTTCAGAACTGAGATTTGGATTTTTAAACGGGTATTGCTGTGCAAACAGGTTTAATGTTATTAACAAAAGTGCTGTAACATTGACCAATCTTCTTGAATACTTTAAAATTCTTGTTTTCATGTGATATAATTATCAGTTGTTAATTTTTTCAATATAAGCTGCAAATCCTCCGTTGCGAAGCATGTTTACCTGTAGTTTTGTGCTTTTATCTACAGTTATAATTTTAACAGCAAACTTTTTATCATGTTCTCCATCAGTGATTAAAGTTAATTTGTAAGTTGAACCTTCTGAAAGAAAGTCAAGATTCATATTTTGCTTCCTTTCCCTGAAATCTGAATTCAATCCGCCAATAAACCAATTGTCACCCTTCCTGCGAGCCATTACAGTAAACTTACCGGGATAACCATCAATTAATTTTGTGTCATCCCATGTGTTAGGGACTATTTTTAAAAACGATCTTGCTGCATCAGGCAACTCATAATATCCTTCAGGTCTGTCTGCCAGATGTTGCAACCCCGATTCAACAATTACGCTTAACGCCAGCTCATGTCCATATGAAGTTATATGAGCAAATTGCGAATTAGTAAAAGTAACCGGAGTATAATCCATTGATCCAACGACATTACGAGTGTAGGGTAGTGTGTTATTATGTTTTGGGGCAGTAGTTGTAAATTCAGGTCCGTTATTATACCACTCAGCCCCCCTTACTCCTTCATATGTCATAAGATGAGGATAGGTACGCTGCCATCCTCTGGGAACCAGACATCCATGGAAATAAACCATCATTTCAAATTTGGCAGCATCTTCCAGTATATCAAGGTAATAGTTAATCATATCCTGTTTTTCACTTTCAAAGAAATCAACTTTGACACCGGCAATACCTAATTTTTTCAATTTAGTAAATTCTTCAACTCTATTCTCGTGATTGAGCATACGGTTCATAGGAGTTGCTGTTACCCAGGTATGATCTCCTCCGGAATTATACCAAATGAGTGGCTTAACGCCAAGTGTATGTATGTATTTCAATGCATCTTCAAGATTTCCCCCATTACTCATGGCATCCCATTCCCAATCGAGCAGTGTATAGGGCCAGTTCATCGATGCTGCAAGATCAGCAAACTTACAAACAACCTGATAGTCTTTGGTACCATGATTATCCGACCAATAGTTCCACGACACTTTCCCCGGTTTTATCCAATTTGTATTATTGATTTTTGAAGGAGTTGAAACATCATTTACAAGTGTTGATTCTACAATGTCAGACAAGCTGCCCATTATAATCACTCTCCAGGGCGATTTCCACGGAAGCATGATTGAAGGTTGCCTTTCACCTTTACCACGACCATTCCAATCATCAGGAAATGTTAATTTATATTTAGTCTTTTCTTCATAATTTGTAAGCTTGGTGCCACAATAAGAACGATCGACATCAGATTCATGAATTAAATACCAGCAAGATTTATCAGGTGTGTTGAACAGTGCCGGATAACACCAGTCCTGCTGGATATTCCCGTCTTTCATTTCAGTATACAACCCTTCGTTTGCAGGATTAAATTTTTCTAACCAACGTTTGGTGCTGTCAGGAATAAGGTAAGAAGTAAGCTCGTCAATAATTTTATAATTACCCTCTTTATCAGGAAACTCATATCGAAATGCAACTCCATCGTTATAAGCTCTGATGATAAGGTTCATCTTTGCTTTATCAGGTTTTTCAAAACTAATGGAAATCTCATTGGCTGTATTACTGCAATTAAACCTCTTACCATGTATTGACTGGTAATTTTCAGTAATAATCTTAGGATTACTGGCTTTCAGAAATTTTAAGTCCTTTGAAAAATCCTGATCACTTCTTACAAGGCCAAGGTTTATATAAGGTATAACAATTGAATATTTCTCTTCAATTTTATAACTTATTTCAAGTGACCATTCATTTTTATTTAGGCCTGATTTTTCATTCAGACTAACACCAATCTTTTGATTCGGCGAATAGAATGTTACTATTTGTGAAGTAACCGAAAAAGGAATAAGAAATAATAATAAACTGAAAACTGTGTTTTTCATCTGTTAGTTTTATGTTATAACTAACAAATCTATGAATATATTAATTTTCCAGGATATCAAAAATGTAGTAACTAATGTCCTTTATGTTACTTATGTCTAAAAGTGGAAAAAATATATCTAAAATTAAAAGTCGGGAGGCATAATTTTAAGGTTCCATTTAATTTTATACTTAGTTCTAGTGCAAATTTTAAAGAAATAATTCAAGGAAAATGAAGGATATATTGTAAGAAAAGCTTCGTGCGGGGAATAAAAAAATCCTGTAAAATAAGAATCTTACAGGACTTGTTCCGCCAAGGTATCTGGCACCTGGCGGAGAGAGAGGGATTCGAACCCCCGGACCACTCACGCGGTCAACGGTTTTCAAGACCGCCGCATTCGACCACTCTGCCATCTCTCCAAAAAGCGATGCAAAAATATATGTTTTTTTTTATTTCGCAACTTTATGCCATCAATTTTTCCAAAATTAAAAGATAAGGCTTTTTTAACCCTTTTGTAAATGAATAATGCTTGTTTCTTTCAAAGATTTCAAAAAACTGTGTGCTATTTTTGGGTTTATTCGGGCATGACACAAAGGTACTTCAACCATACCAAATTCTTACCAAATTCTTACCAAATACCATAAGAGAGGTTGGCTTATGGTATTTGGTAAGAATTTGGTAAGAATTTGATATGGTTTTGTTATGGAAAAAGACAGGTAGGGTGGGGTTTTTTAATATGCTTGTATTTTATGGAGACCTAATAATCAGTAATAAAGAATGAAAATTGAATATTTTTTGAAAAAATGGAAGACTTATAATTTTTGCTACTGATTATGTTCACGTGAATTATTTGTGCTGATTATCAGTGATTAAACATTTGAAATTATTAGAAATAATTACTTTTTAGAAGCAGTATATTCTAAAACCCCTTATTTTGCTGATAATTTTAAAAAACTTTTTATTGTTAAAATTTGTAAAACTCACTAAAAACAATAAATTTGTGTGAGTTAATGTAGTTTATAACCCTTAAATCTCGACTTATGAATAAAGCTCAATTAATCGATGCTATTGCGGCAAAGGCTGACCTAACAAAAGCTGATGCAAAAAAAGCTCTTGATGCATTCATTGAAGCTACTGGCGAAGCATTAAAAAGCGGTGACCGTGTTGCTCTTGTAGGTTTTGGTTCTTTTTCAGTTGCTAAAAGAAGTGCAAGAACAGGTCGCAACCCTCAGACAGGAAAAGAAATTACAATTCCCGCAAAAGCTGTTGTAAAATTCAAACCTGGAAGTGAATTATCTGACAGCATTTAACAAACGCTTTAGAAAAAAATTTAAAATAGGGGAGGCAACTGATGTTTCCCCTTTTTTTTAAATAAAAATCATGGTTTACAAGGGTCTTATTGAATATATCTCACAGTTTATTACCGAAGAAAGATATTCACTTTACAAAAAAATCATTGAACACCGTACAAGATATATAACAGTTGTTCTTGAAGATATTTATCAAAGCCAGAATGCAAGCGCTGTTATTAGAACATGCGATTGTTTTGGCATTCAGGATGTTCATGTAATTGAAAACAAAAATAAATTCAAGATAAACTACAATGTTTCTCTGGGTTCTACAAAATGGGTAGATATTAATTTGCATAATAGCGAAGATGAAAATACTCTTGATGCAATCAACTCATTGAAGAACAGAGGATACAGAATAGTAGCTGCTTCTCCTCATTTCAATGATACATCTTTAGATGACTTTGATTTGGCAAAGGGTAAGTTTGCAATTGTTTTTGGTACGGAGAGGAGAGGAATATCGGATATAGTGCAGCAAAATGCTGATGAATTTTTAAAAATTCCAATGTACGGTTTTACCGAAAGTTTCAATATTTCAGTTTCAGCAGCGATTATCTTGCATGATCTTACCGAAAAGCTAAGATCTTCCGGAATCAACTGGAAATTAGATAAATCTGAAAAAGATGAAATTTTACTTGAATGGATAAGGAAGAGAATAAAAGGGGGAGATTTAATAATTAAAAAATATATTGAAAGTTTAAAGGTTTGATTTTTTTATTTTTCTTTTATTAAAACTATAAAATATCTATATTTGGTCAAAATGTTGATCGCAGGATTATGAATTGTATAATTATTGATGACGATAAATTATCAAGAACACTTTTAGAAAAGTTTGTTGAGAAGACTGATTATATTGATCAATATTATTCTTTTCCCGGAGCCATTGAAGCAATGAATTTTATCAGGAAAGGGGAGCATAATATTGACCTTATATTTCTTGATATTGAAATGCCCGATATGAACGGGGTGGAATTCATGCAATCACTGGGCGATCATCCTGTTCAGATAATCGTAGTTTCTTCAAAGGAAAAATATGCTCTGGATGCAATTGAGCATGATGTTACAGATTATCTTCTTAAACCGGTAACTTATTTCAGATTCCTTAAAGCAACAGAGAAAGCTCTTTCGAAATTGAAGGAAGAGATGCTTCCGGCTTCCAATTCCAAGAATGATTTTTTCATCAGGAATAATTCTACTCTTATTCGCCTTTGCTATGATGATGTTGTTTGGATTGAAGCATTGGAAAATTACATTATTGTTCATACTTATGATGATAAGTATACAATTCATTTCACAATGAAATCTGTTATGGATCAGCTTCCTGTAAGTAAATTCTTCAGGATACACAGATCGTTTATTGTAAACAGGAGCAGAATTGAAATGATTAAAACAAGTACAATAGAAGTTAAAACAAAGGATGGATATGAATCATTGCCCATTGGTAAATCATACCGTGATTTGTTACTAAAAGAAATAAATTTGCTAAGCAAATAAATCAATCCCGCTAAAGCGGGATTTTTTATTTATAATCATTTAGAAAAGTAATAACATCTTCAACAAGAGGTATCCTGTCAGTCGGAACTTCTGATACGTTTTTCTTTAGAAAATCAATTGATTTACCTGCATTTTCTCTCGAAATATTTCCTTCAGTATTCATTATAACAGTATATGATTCAAAGGCTGTCATATAATTGCCTTTAATTAACAGTTCTGCGAAGTCGTAAATAAAAGGAGAATAATCAAGACCGTTTTCCCAGCATGATCTTACTATCAGTTCAAGCACATTGACAAATTTGTTGTTTTTAATTGTTTCCATCAATACCGGAACGGCAGCAGTTTGTTTTAATTCTGAAAATAGCTTTACAATAGAAGTTTTAATTTCATTGTTTTCAGTTGTATTTAGCAGTTCTGCAAGTACAGGAATGAAATGTACCCTTCCTGATTCGCTTATTTCGTATAATGTGTTTAAAACAACGGAATCAACATTTGAAAAGAGGTCGCTGATTATTGAATTGTCTTTTGTGTTGCTCATATATTTTTTTGGCAAATGTAATAAACACTCGTTTACTATGTTCAAAAGTCTTATGAAATCAATTTTTCTTTAAGGTAATGTGCAGTATAAGATTCGTTACAATTAATTATTTCTTCCGGTGTACCGACCACAACAACATATCCGCCTTCATCTCCTCCCTCTGGACCAAGATCAATAATCCAGTCGGCTGATTTAATAACTTCAAGGTTGTGTTCTATAATTAATATTGTATGATTTCTCATTAGCAATGCATTAAATGAATTCAACAAATTCTTTATATCGTGGAAGTGAAGTCCGGTTGTTGGTTCATCGAAAATAAATAGTGTAGGATCATCGGTTTCCTTGGCAAGGAAAGAGGCTAGTTTAACCCTTTGGCTTTCACCACCAGACAATGTGCTTGATGATTGTCCGAGATGAATATATCCAAGTCCAACATCCTGTAGTGGTTTCAGCCTTTTATGGATTTTCTTTTCCAGACTGTTTTTGGTATTTCCAAAGAAAATCATTGCTTCATCAACTGTCATTTCAAGGATATCGAAAATATTCTTTTCATTATATTTGACATCAAGGATATCTTCTTTGAATCTTTTCCCCCCACAGCTTTCACAAACAAGATATACATCGGCCATGAACTGCATTTCGACTTTGATAACGCCTTCTCCCTGACATTCGTCACACCTTCCTCCTTCAACATTGAAAGAGAAGTGAGAAGGTTTTAATCCCATAACTTTTGAGCTTTGCTGATCGGCCATCAAAGCGCGAATTTCATCGTATGCTTTGAGATAGGTAACTGGATTGGAACGGGATGATTTACCAATAGGATTCTGATCAACGAATTCAATATTGTGCAGTAAATGTGTGTCTCCGGTAATGCGATCATGTTTTCCCGTTTTTTCCGACATTCCACCAAACTGTTTAGCTAAAGCTGGATAAAGGATTTGTTTTACAAGAGATGATTTTCCCGAACCGCTTACCCCGGTAATAACGGTCATTGCATTAAGAGGAATCTTGACTTCAATATTTTTAAGATTATTTTCTCTTGCTCCCGATATTTTGATATAGTTATTCCACTTCCTTCTTGTTGATGGGACTTCAATTTTTTCTTTACTGGTTATATATTTAGCAGTGAGGCTTATAGTGTCTTTTTTTAATTGTTCATGATCGCCGAAAAACATTATTTCACCTCCGAGGATACCTGCTTTTGGTCCTATATCAATAATTAAATCTGCAGCATTGATAATCTCCTCATCATGTTCAACAACGACAACAGTATTTCCAAGTTTTTTGAGCTTTTTCAAAACATCAATAAGTTTCTGAGTATCTCTTGAATGTAGTCCGATACTAGGCTCATCAAGAATATAAAGAGATCCGACAAGACCACTACCAAGAGAAGTCGCAAGGTTTATCCTTTGAGATTCGCCACCTGAAAGAGTGTTTGACAAGCGGTTGAGTGTAAGGTAGCTTAGTCCGACATCCATAAGGAAATCAATACGATTGTTTATTTCCTTCAGAAGTCGTCCCGATATTTTTTCATCATGTTCTGAAAGTTTAAGCTCAACAAAAAAAGTACGCAGATCGCTGACAGGCAGTAGTACTAATTCCTGAAGAGATTTACCGCTAACCTTAACGTAACCCGCTTCTTTTTTGAGTCGGGAGCCTTTGCAATCGGGGCAAACAGTTTTTCCTCTGTACCGGGCAAGCATAACCCGATACTGTATCTTGTAACTATTTTCTTCGACAAATTTGAAAAAAGAAGTTAATCCGGCAAACCACTTATTTCCAGTCCACAGCAAGTCTTTTTGTTCCTGAGTAAGTTCATAATAGGGTTTGTGAATAGGGAAGCCGAATTTGAAGGCATTATTGACGAGTTCATTTTTCCATTCACTCATTTTTTCACCTTTCCAGCAAACTATCGCTTCATCATAAACAGAAAGCATTTTATTTGGAATAACAAGGTCTTCGTCAATTCCAATTACTTTTCCGTATCCTTCACATTTCTGGCATGCACCGAGTGGATTATTGAAGCTGAACATGTCTGGTGTAGGTTCTTCGAATATTATTCCGTCGAGCTCAAATTTATGAGAAAAAGTTTCGGAAGAAATTATATTATCAGAAATAGTTTTGATTATACAAATGCCATGACCTTCGTTGAAAGCTGACTGGACAGAGTCGGACATCCGGCTTATCGTATCGTCGTCGTCATTGACGGTAAGGCGGTCGATTACAATATTAAAATCCTTTTTATGATGAGGTATTTTTTCGATGAGATTGGCTGAGTCAATATTTAATATTTCTGCATCCAGTTCAAGGCGTGTATATCCTTGCTGGAAGAGCAGATTAATTTCATCTTCAAACTTTCGTCCCTTGTGGATAACCAAAGGAGAAAGGATAAGAGTTTTCGTCCCTTGTGGGAAAGAAAGCATATAATCAACGACATCGGAGACATCATTTTTTTTAACCTCTCTGTTAGAAACAGGAGAGATAGTTTTTCCAACCCTGGCAAAGAGAAGTTTCAGGTAATCGTATATTTCAGTTGATGTTCCTACTGTAGAGCGGGGATTACGTGTGTTGACCTTTTGTTCGATAGCAATTGCAGGTGGAATACCTTTAATAAAATCGACCTCAGGTTTGTTGATTCTGCCAAGAAACTGGCGGGCATATGAAGAAAGGCTTTCAACATATCTTCTTTGTCCTTCAGCATAAAGAGTGTCAAAGGCAAGAGTTGATTTTCCTGATCCGGAAACTCCAGTAATTACAACAAATTTATTCCTGGGTATTTTAAGTTCAATATTTTTAAGATTATGCAGCCTTGCTCCTTTGATATAAATATTCTCCTGAGAATTGATTTTATCTGACATTTAATTAAAAATTATTTGCTGATTTCACAAAAATGCTTATTTTTGGTGCAAAGTTAACATTTTGTTTCACCATTTAATAATAGGAGATATCTTATCGAAGCAACTCTACCTTAATTAACTTCTAAAAATAAGGTTATGATCGACAGACTTAATCTGAGCGATAATGAGTTGGTAGAAAGATATTTAAGTGGTGACAATTCCTCACTTGAAATTCTCATTAATCGTCACAAAGACAAAGTTTATTCTTACATTTTAGTTACTGTAAAGAACATGCATCTTGCTGAAGATATTCTTCAGGATACATTTATTAAAGTAATTCGTTCCTTAAACTTGGGTAAGTATACCGAAAACGGGAAATTTATTTCCTGGGTAATGAGGATAGCCCACAATCTGATAATAGATCATTATCGGAGAGAAAAGAACATGAATACTTTTTCAAATGATGGTTCTGAAATTGACTTCTTCAATTCACCTAAGTTTTCAGATGTAAATATTGAAGACATGATGATATCTGATCAGATATTAAATGATGTACGTGATCTTGTTGAAGAGCTTCCGGATGATCAGAAGCAGGTAGTTGTCATGCGTCATTACATGGGTTTGAGTTTCAAGGAAATAGCAGATCAGACAGGGGTTAGTATCAATACTGCTTTGGGCAGAATGCGTTATGCACTGATTAATTTGCGTAAGATTATTTCAGAAAAAGGACTCATTCTTACCAAATTTTAAAAAAAAATATTTTTTGTCACAATATTTTCCTCATAGCATCGTTTTAGTGATATAAAACAATAATTAAAAGATGCCTATGAGGAAAATTTCTACCCTGCAATTTTACTTTAACATATCAGATCCGGACAATAATACTACTCATATGAAAGAGTATAGTGATGAAACAGCATATCCTGTTTATAAAGCACCGGAACGTTGTGTTGAAAATATTATGAATTTTGCTCGTTCCTACAAAGTTGTTGAAACAAAGTCAACAGGAAAAGTAGAAATGTTGCTGAACTAAATCAATTGGTTGGTGATTAAAAGTGGCAATAAATTTTTAAATTTATTGCCACTTTTCTTTAATAAATATACTATGAACACTCAAAGTTATAAATGTGTTAAATGTGGTAGCACCGATTATCTTGTTGAAGAAATCAGAACAACAGGAGGCGCTTTGGCAAAGTTTTTCGATGTGCAGAATAAAAAGTTCACAGTGGTTTCATGTACGCGTTGTGGTTATTCTGAACTATACCGCAGAACTACATCTACAATAGGGAATGTTGTTGATTTCCTTGCAGGAGGATAATGAATCAGGTTAATTAATTGTTTTTTGATTCTGCTGGAAAACTGTTAATTGTAAAAAATTGATATATTAATAAATCAATTTGATTATTTTTAGCCGTTTTTAGAAAATAACTGTGTCTTATAATAACAAGTAATAAAATGGCAATTAGTGCATTACAAAAAGAAAGGGCAAAATATCAGCCTAAACTCCCAAAAGCTTTAAAAGGAAACGTAAAGGTTGTTGAAGGGAAGAATACTCAATCAGTAGCCGATCAGGCAGATATCAATAAATTGTTCCCTAACACTTATGGTTTACCAATGATCACTTTTGAGTCTTCTGAAGTAAAGAATCAATTACCTGCAATCAATGTGGGTGTTATATTATCAGGAGGTCAGGCTCCCGGAGGTCATAACGTTATTTCAGGAATATTCGATGGCTTGAAATCATTAAATCCTGCTAATAAATTATATGGTTTTCTTGGTGGTCCCGGTGGTTTTGTAGAAAACAAATATGTTGAATTAACTTCCGATATTATTGATGAATACAGGAATACAGGAGGATTTGACATTATAGGTTCAGGCCGTACCAAGCTTGAAGAAAAATCACAGTTTGACAAAGGACTTGAAAACTGTAAGGCACTTGCCATAAATGCAGTAGTTGTAATCGGAGGTGATGATTCAAATACGAATGCTTGTGTTCTTGCAGAATATTATTCAAGCATTAAATCCGGTGTTCAGGTTATTGGCTGTCCAAAGACAATTGACGGTGACCTTAAAAATGAAATGATAGAAACATCTTTTGGTTTTGATACTGCTTGTAAAGTATATTCAGAACTAATCGGTAATATAATGAGAGATGCTAATTCAGCTAAGAAATACTGGCATTTCATTAAGTTAATGGGTCGTTCAGCTTCTCATATTGCTCTTGAATGTGCATTACAGACACACCCAAATGTTTGCCTTATCTCTGAAGAGGTAGCTTCTAAAAAGCAGACTTTATCAGAAGTAGTTGATTATATTTCAGATGTAATCGCAAAACGTGCTGAAAAAGGTTTGAACTATGGTATTGTTCTGATTCCTGAAGGATTGATTGAATTCATTCCTGAAATGAATACTCTTATTTCAGAGCTTAATGAGTTACTTGCTGAAGGAACTGCAACAGCTCAGGCATTCCAGCATGTAAAGAAATCGCACAGGGTAGACTGGATTGCTGAAAAACTTTCGCCTGCTTCATCTATTGTTTTCCGTTCATTACCTGAAGGAATTGCAAACCAGCTTACACTTGACCGTGATCCTCATGGAAACGTACAGGTATCAAAGATTGAAACTGAAAAGCTTTTGGTAGAAATGGTTGATTCAGAATTAGCAGAAAGGAAACTTGAGAATAAGTATGCTGGTAAATTCGGTTCACAAAACCACTTCTTCGGATATGAAGGACGGTGTGCTGCTCCTTCAAATTTTGATGCTGATTATTGCTATTCACTTGGCTTTAACGCTGCAATGCTTATTGCTAATGGTAAAACAGGCTATATGTCATCTATCAGAAACACAACAGCTCCTGCTGAAGAATGGATTGCAGGTGGTGTACCAATTACAATGATGATGAATATGGAACGTCGTCACGGCCATATGAAACCCGTTATACAAAAAGCATTGGTTGAACTTGATGGAAAACCATTCACTTATTTTGCTTCACAACGTGAAATGTGGGCAGAAGAAACTGATTTTGTTTATCCCGGACCAATACAGTACTTCGGCCCAAGTGAAGTATGTGACAGGGTGTCTGAAACATTAAAGCTTGAGAAAGCTTAAATCAATATAAAAAATAGGCTGCCATTTCTAACAGCCTATTTTTTTATTCAATATTAATTGCTTTAAATGAATGTGGCGGAAGGCTTATTGAATAAATATATTTTTCTTTTCCTGTTTGTCTTCCCCAAAATCTCTCTGGTTCACGTATTGTTGAAGAATAAAAAGTTCCATTTAGCAAATCTCGTAAAGTTTTATTCTTCTCTTCCAAAACAATCTTAACTTCAGTTTCTGCATTATTAAATGAATGGAGAACAAGAGTATTGTTGTCATATAAAAACATTGATACCATTGATTCTCCTTCAAATGTTATCTTTAATTTTTTAAAGAATAATTCCCTGATTTTATTTAATACTTCAACCGGGAAGTTGTATAAATCAGAAAAATTATCAGGAATGACAATTACATATAAAGTTGCATTTCCATATTTGCACTGATGAAGGATAGGCCAGCCGGTGCTGCCGTTTATGCCGGAAATTATTTCCCATGAATCATTGGTTTTATATTCAACTTGTGGGATCATAATTGCAGTCTTACCATTTACAATATTCCTGTTAATCAGATATTCACTAACAAAAGCTTTTCGTTGTGTAATCCTTAAATCAACAATCGTATTTAATCCTTTATCCTGTATCGCATTCAATAGCCCGGACGTGATGATTACATCTTTACCTTTTTCAAGCCGGGACTTTATTTTATCTACAATATGAGGATCAGTATTTGCTTGTTCAGTAAGTATAATTATTTCATCTTCTTCAGGAAAATAAGGAACTATATCCATTGGAATGCCAATCATACCAAAATAATTCTGAAGAAAATCTTCCCCCGGAGAATGGAATGGCTTATAACTTTTAATGCCATAAGGATTACCAAGTTTAGAAAATAATGGAGTAACCTTTTCAATAGAGTAACCGGCAGCTCTGGCTATGGTAGTAGGGTTTGTAATGCTGCCATTTGTAATAACCGGTTTCATCATCTCCTCTGTATTGAAAGATTCTTTGCCGGAATTCCAAACTGATATCCACTCATTACGAAGAGGAATAAGCATTTGTCTGTAATCAAAAAGGGTAATTTCAGGTGCTTTTGAAAATAAAGTAAGCCAAATTTGTTCAGCATAACGTTCGTAAAATCTCATTCCACCTGTGTCAACCCATCCTCCGCCGTTTTTGCCAGGTTTAAGGTTGTAGAAATATCTGAAAACCAAATAACTCAGGTAAGGTTGCAGATGTTGATTGCTTAAAACAGCATCCCTTGTTTCTGTTCCTGTATAAAGACCATCAAAAATTAAAGGTTCTGTTTCTAGGTTAAATCCCAAAGAATGAAAATGGTCATACCAGTTTGGATATTTAATAATCACCTTTACATCAGGATTTATTTTCCTTGCCGGATTAACAATATCTTCTTTTGCTGCATCAGTCATAAGATCAAGCCTGTAGTCAGTCCAGTTTCTATCGCCCCTGCCTTTTATACAATGTTCACATTTACAGTTGGTGAAGAAGAAATCATCGAGAATAATTTCATCAAAGAATTCAGCAGTGTATTCAATTATCTCTTTTGCCTTGTTCCTGATTTCAGGATTTGAATAGCAAAAAGTCTGGAATTGATTGCTTTCATCTATTGTGTATGTGATACCCCCTGCTACTTCAAGACCTTTAGATTTGAAGAAGCGAATAGCTTTATCAAGCACAGTGCGGTCGACGATTAAAAGATCCCTGTGAGTTTCAAGATAAATTTTATCAACCTTTATCTGACCCGAAATTTCTTTCCAAGTTGACTCCAGCCATTCATCATCAGCCATTTTCTGTACTTCATAGGCACGAGTATAAATGGCAGTTTTGAAACCTCCCGGCATTGTTTGAGAAAACAGACAAGAGGGTAAAAATAACAGGAAAAGAATAATAATGTTGAATATTGAGAACCTGGTCATTATTCAAAAAGTTAAAGGGTTATTATCAGAAATCAGATTTATTAAAATTTACATACAAAACCTCCGTTTGCTTTTATTTGAAGGTTAATCTTGCCGTTATTATCCTTTGCAATTTCTGAAGTGTTGAAAGAAAAAGGATCATTACCTTCATTAAAAATTACTCCTTTCTCTGAATTAATAAATGAAATATCGAGATTAAGATTTTTATCTGAGTTTTCACCGTTGATACCTGCCAGATACCATTCGTTGCCTAATCTTCTGGCTATAACAGTTAGCTTACCCGGGAAGCCGTCAACAAACACCGATTCATCCCATAAAGCAGGAATTTCTTTAATTAGCTCTTTAACTTCTGAATTGACAGTAGCCATACCTTCCGGTCTTTCTGCATAATGCTGAACACCAGATTGGAAAAGGACAGCACTTGCAAGTTCCCATGCGTTAGTCGTTTTTCTGTCTATATTTGGTATAGAAACAAGGCACATAGGAGTAAAGTCCATAGGCGAGAAAACATTACGGGTGTAGTTAAGCATTGCCCCGTGATTTGGTTGTTTGTCTGCATTACGCTGATCGAAAGTTACAAATTCCATTCCCATAATTGATTCCATTGAAACAAGGTTAGGGAAAGTACGATGCCAGCTTCTGGGGTAAGTACAACCATGAAAGTTGATCATCAGGTTATTATCGGCAGCATCTTTCATGAGGTCGATATAATATTGAATCATTGACTGACCGTCACCACCAAAGAAATCCACCTTTACGCCTTTGATTCCCATTTGTTTAAGCTTGCTGAATTCACTTGAACGTTGTTCGTGAGTGAGGAGCATGCTTTTGGGAGAATATTGTGTATCGTTCCATGCTCCAGATGAATTATACCATAAAAGCAAGCCTATATTTTTTGATTGGGCATATGCTGAAAGTTCAGAAATCTTATCGTATCCAATTTTTCTATCCCAGTCAGCATCGACAAGGCAATATTCCCATTTCATATCTGCAGCATAATCAATATATTTCTTCTGGACATCATAAACAGTGGAATCATCTTTCAGAAGGACCCAACTCCATGATGATTTGCCTGGTTTTACCCATGAAAAATCACCATTTATTGAAGGTGCAGCAAGGTCAGTTTCAAGGGTAGACTCTGCAATCGTTTTGAGATCTCCAATTACAATTACTCTCCAAGGTGTTTTCCATGGAAGAACAGATTGTGGATAAGTGTTCTGGTCTGTATAATTCTCAACTTCTTCAGGAAAACCAATTTGATATGTAGCATTGCCTTTTACATTCAGACGTGATCCGCAATATGAGCCATCAAGATCAGTTTCAGTGATAAGAACCCAATTATTGCCTGATTTCAGAAGTGCTGGGAATATCCAGCCTTTGCCCATTGGAGATTCAGTGCCGGCAGGTATATCCTGAATATAATGTTCTTCATATGAAGGGTTTGTCCTGCACCAACCTGTTTTGGCAATTGCCATCGGTTGCATCCAGGCACGGGCATCAGAAGGAAAAGCAAAAGAGGTAGCTTCCTCAGTAATATACTTCAACTCATCATCTTTGTCAGGGAATTGATATCTGAATGCCACACCATCGTTTGAAATACGGAAGATAATATTCATAGTTTTTCCTTCAGCATTCTTAAAAGAGAATGTCTGTTCATTGCCTTTATATGAGCAATTCTTTTGTTTTCCATAAAGCAGCTGATAATTATCAGAAACAGAACTGATGCCTGAAACTGATTCAATTTTCATGTTATTTGAAAAATCTGAGTCTTTCATAATAATACCAAGCTTAGATGGTAAAATTACTTTTTCCCCGTTTTTGTATACATGATATACTATTCCATTTGCAGCATCAGTTTCGCATACCACTTTGATAGTACCGTCGGGACTGGAGAGGCTGTTCACTTTACTACAACTTACACTAATTGAAATCATAATTAGTGATAATGCTAAAAAATAAAAAGATTTAGTATTAAGTTTCATATCGATAAAATTTTGTGAAATACAAATTTAAAAAAATAGATTTTTAAATATCTCCTGATTATGAATGCTTATTGAAATTTGTTTTGTAATTACTAAACACAAAAGTGCTATTTTTTTGAACATACGATACTGAAAAGAAAAAATGAAATTGATTATTTCATTCCTTGATTAAAAATGAAATTAAAATATTCGATTAATATTCATTTGTGCCGCAGTAATAATTTTTTATAAATATTAAAGGAGATAATTATGATGATAATGGTAATAAAGAAATGTCAATTGATTTCAATATTAACAGTTTTTTCCTTTTTTTTATTTTCCTGTAATAGGGAAAAAAAAGAAGTTATAAAAACTGATGGAAGGGAAGTGGTTGATTTTAAGGCATTACCTTTCTCGCTGGAAGATGTTAAGTTGCTTGACGGACCATTTCTTCATGCTGAAGAGTTGAATAGAAAGTCGTTATTGAATTATGAACCGGATAAACTTTTAGCAAAATTCAGAATAGAAGCTGGTTTGAAGCCTAAAGCAGAGCATTATGGAGGTTGGGAAGATAATACAATTGCAGGACATAGTCTGGGCCATTATCTGACGGCAATTTGTTTAATGTATAAGTCAACCGGAGACGAGGAATTTTTGAAAAGAATAAATTATATAGTTGATGAATTATTTGAATGTCAGAAAGCTGATGGAGAAGGATATATCGGTGCTTTCCCGAATGGTAAAAAGATTCTTGAAGAGGAGGTGGCAAAAGGGGATATAAGATCAGAAGGTTTTAATTTAAACGGGATATGGGTTCCATTCTATACACAACACAAAGTAATGAGCGGATTGTTTCACGCTTATTATTTATGTGGTAATAAAAAGGCCCTTGAGATAAATGTCAAGTTTGCCGATTGGTTATCGACTATAGTTAAAGATCTTAATGATGATCAAATACAGAAAATTCTACATTGCGAGCATGGAGGGATCAATGAATCCCTTTCAGAATTATTTGCAGCAACAGGTGATGAAAAATATCTTGAAATATCAAAAGTATTTCATCACAAAGAAATCCTTGATTCTTTATCTAACGGGGTCGATATATTATCTGGAAAGCATGCTAACACCCAGATACCAAAATTGGTAGGTCTGGCTAGAAGATATGAACTTACTGGAAATCAGAAAGACAGAAAAGCTGCTGAGTTTTTTTGGGACAGGGTAGTCAACCATCATTCATACGTAACCGGGGGGAATGGCAACCATGAGTATTTTGGTCCGGCTGATTCATTGAATGAAAGATTAAGTGAAAATACAACTGAAACATGTAATGTTTACAACATGTTGAAATTGTCTGAACATCTTTTTGAATGGAATGCAACACCTGAAGTATTAGATTATTACGAAAGGGCACTTTTTAATCAGATATTATCTTCTCAACACCCTGAAGATGGAAGGGTAATATATAATCTTTCACTTGACATGGGTGGATTTAAAGTATATCAGGACCCGTATTGGTTTACATGTTGTGTTGGTACAGGTATGGAAAACCATTCCAAGTATTCCGGAAATATATATTATCACAATAATAATGAGTTGTATGTTGGTCAGTTCATCTCTTCAGAGTTAAACTGGAAGGAAAAGAATATGAAAATTATTCAGAAAACTAATTATCCGGAAGAACAAGAAACATCATTTGAAATAAATTGTGAAAAACCTGTTAAGATTTCACTTAAACTTCGTTATCCTAAGTGGGCAAATAATGGAATAAAAGTTGTTTTAAATGGGAAAGAATTAAAAAATAACAATAAGCCGGGTAGTTTTATTACAATAAACAGAAAATGGAAAAATGGAGATAAAATTGATGTAAAAATTCCCTTTAGTTTAAGGTTGGAGACAATGCCTGATAATGAAAAGAGAGCAGCAATATTTTATGGTCCGTTAGTATTGGCAGGTGATTTGGGTACAGTAGATGATCCTAAAGCATATGATCCTATGTATGTGCCGGTTTTTATGACTAACGATAACAATCCACAAAATTGGTTAACTAAAGTTAAAGGAGTTAAAAACACTTTCATGACTAAGGATATAGGAAGGCCTAAAGATGTATTATTAAAACCATTTTATAAGGTTCACGATAGACGATATTCTGTTTATTGGGATATGTACACAGAAAGTGAGTGGAATAAATTGCAGAGTGAATATGAAGCTGAAAGAATTAAAAAAGCTGAAATCGAAAAAAACACTATCGATTTATTCCGCCTTGGAGAAATGCAACCAGAGAGGGATCATCAATTTGATGGTGAAAAAGTATGGGCAGATGAAATGAAATCGAAAAAATTCAGGGAAATTGATAGGGGAGGATGGATGTCGTTCATTATGAAAACAAAGAGAAATGGAGATGTGTCGATTGTATTTGAATATTGGGGAGGTTTTAGTGGATCAAAGACATTTGATATTTTAGTTGAAGATCAAATAATTGCAACTGAAAACATTTCAAAGATAGCTAAGAGCAAATTTGTTGATGTAAGATATGAAATTCCAGATAATCTGATAAAAGGAAAAGACAAGATTCGTGTTAAAGTTTTGCCACATAAAGGTCATAGGGCAGGACCTGTTTTTTCTGTAAGAACAGTAGGTAAAGAATAATGCTAAGGGGTAATAGAATTAAAGTTTTAGAAAATAAATCCGTGAATGATGTACAAAATAATTTCTGTAAGCTTTTTTGTTTTTATATGTTTAATTTTTAACAAATTGAATGTTTTTGGACAAGACAATATCTCTCAAAATGTGTCCTCTGTTAAAACTTCTTATGTATCTGATTGGGAGAAATTAAGTGCTATAAATGATGGTTATGAGCCAAAAAATTCAGGAGATAAAGGTCCGGGGGCATATGGAAACTGGAAAGCTACATCTGCATATAATAAGTGGAATTGGGTTGAATACGACTTTGACAATTATTATTTAGTAACAGGATCCTCGGTATATTGGTGGACAGATGGGGGAGGGATACAAATACCTTATGAAACATACGTTGAGTATTTTAATATTTTAACAAATAGCTGGGAAAAGCCTCATGACATAGATGGGAATGGTGTAGAATCTGATAAGTATAATATAACGATTTTTAACCCTGTTATTACAAATAAAGTAAGGCTATCCTTTATAAGTGTTGCAGCTCAGGGAATTCTTGAATGGAAAGTTTTTGGTCAGGTTGCGGATAATGTTCCTGTTTTGTCAGTAGTTACTATTAATAACCCATTAACAAAAGGTAATAAAAGTATAATTACAGCTAAGGCAGTCAGGTTACCTGAAAATCCGGTAAGTGGCTATAAGTTTCAGGTTACAGTTCAGGTTGATGATTATCTTGATGTAATAAAGGAGGAGTTTCTCTATAATGATTCCCTGCTAGAAAAGGGTTTAACAATTAAGGATTCAGAACAAACTGATGAAAATGGTATTACTGAATTCGAAATTTCTATTCCTGAAGAAATAGATCCAAAAGATGGAGTTGAGGTTATAGTAAAATACGATGAAGGATTTGCTGAAATTGCAAGGTTCAGTTATTATGCCGAAGGTCTTGAAGCACCAGTATTGGTGGCTGACAATACTGATAACAATGTAGATAAACAGATAGATATTTCATTTAATAAAATATCTGGATGGAAAGAAAAGATTTATGGTATTAAAATCAATGGAAATTTCTTAGATACATCAGATTTTGAAATTAATAATGAATATATAAGGTTACTCCCTTCTAATGGAAACAAACTTCTGACGACTGCCGGTGAAAAGAACATTGTTGTTGAATCGAGAGGGTTTAAAAATTCGAACATTGTACAGATAATTAATGCCGGTTCTGTTAGTGAATTGAATTCATTCGTTGATGTTAATGCAAAGATTTACAGACCATCAACAACTGTGGTTTCTGTGTTTGCATTTGATAAATATAATAATCCTGTTTCAGGATATTCTTTTGATTGTGATATTGATGTTGTAAATAACTCGGCAGAAATAGGTGAAGTATACTATGTGGGAAGTCAGGAAATATCAAAGAGTGTTACTAATAATAAGCTGACTCCGACTGATATAAATGGAAAAACCTCCATCAAAGTTAAAGTTCCGTTAGAAATTGATTTAAATGACGGAATACTTTTTCAGTTAAAATTAAATGGTTCCGGAACTAAAGTTGGGGAACCATATGGATATATAAGAAAGGAAAAAGAAAAAACCGTTTATGTTCCTAGTGATTTAAAAAGGACTAAGGAATTTAGTTGGGATCAAACAGCTCAGTCAGAAAATTTTGTTGCATTTTGGGGATCTAAATCAGGACCAGACCCACTTAATCCTACTTCAGGAAACATGAAATTCAATCCCAAAGATGTTCTTGATAATCTAGAAAGCTATTATTCATTTTATATTGACAGCATGAAATTTATAACTAACCCTGATTCAGGTAATATGGGTAAATATAAATTTGTTGTCATTTTATTTAACACCTGGAATTCCGGATATTCTGATAACGGTGCTTACGGAGGGTCAGTAGATGGAGTAATTGGTGCAATGTGGATGAATCCACAAACAGGTTTTGTTATTGCTCATGAATTTGGACATGCTTGTCAGGCTATGGTTCCAATTCAATATCCCGGAAAAGGTTTTAAAAATATAAGTGATAATCATCAGGTTGGAATGTACTGGGAAGCATGTGCAAATTATATGGCTTACTTATCGACAGGGCAATTAGCCAATAGTCTTTCACCTTTATTCATTAATACTTCCATGCTTCAATATTTAAGCACAATCAATTGGCGTCAATATGAATTTATTTACTATCCTGCTTTTATTATTGATAAATATGGAATTGAAGGCTTAGGTAAGCAATGGAGGGCAGCTGATGTCGGAGATAATCCTTTTGATGCTACGATGAAGGCATTTGGTATGGCAAGAGACGAAATGAGGAGAGAGGCAGGATTATGGGCAATGCATAATGTTACCTGGGATTATTCGATTGGTGATAAAATTAAAAATTATTTGAGCTCACTTGATCATACTGCTGTATCCAGAGAATTTACATATTTGGATACTATAGTTGGAATACCCGGTAAATATATTGTTCCAAGAGAAATGGCACCTGCCGATTATGGTTATAACATCATCTCCTTATATCCGGATGAAAATGCATCATTTATTTCAGCCAAATTGGCTGGCTATGATAATAATCCGGCAAAAGGAGGTGGATGGAGTTACGGATTTGTAGCTATTGATAAAAAAGGAAATCCAAGATACAGCAATGCTTATATTGAAACAGATGAAAAAGCAACATTTAATATAGAAGATAATGACTCACTATTTTATCTTGTTGTGTTGGCTTCACCTTGTCAGACGAATACTTATGCATGGAACCCTTCCTGGCCTAAAGTTTTTAGATTTCCGTATACATTGGAATTTGAGAATGCTGTTCCTGCTGGTCACAAGAAAGGATATAATTCTAAGAAAAACGATATATCAGGGGCTCCACACTCCAATGGAGGGGGATGGGTTGCTTCTACTGCTTATGCTGATGGAACATCTTATGTTGGGCCTTATGCACAGGTTTTAGGTAATTCGAAAGTGTATGGAAATGCAAGAATTGAAGGACTCGCTCAGATAATTGATAATGCTGTAATAAATAAAAATGCAATTGTCAGAGGTAATGCAATTGTTGGTAAAGCAGCAACAGTTACAGACAATGCAATTGTTGAAAAGTCAGCAAGAGTATGGGGAGGTAAAATTTCAGGGAATGGTGTAATAACCGGAAGTGCTGTAACTTTTGATTGTAAAATTACTGAAAATGCTGTTGTAAAAGATGTTGCATGGCTTACGAATATGACCCTTTCGGGCGAGGTTATTGTTGGAGGTGATAAAATAAGAGGTGATGATGAGAATTTTTCAACGTGTAATGAAGGTATATATTTAAGTTTGACTCAAACAAAATGTGACAAGAAAATTTGGGATACAAAAATTGAGGATGCAAATCAGACAGTAGATCATTATTATTTCCCTTTTGGAGATATTCCTTTGGCACCTGATAACTTATCTGCAACTGTACTTTCTGATAATTCTGTTTTATTGTCGTGGGACGAAGCTCCTGATAACGGGGAGATATTTAACTATATAATTTTCTGTAATGAAAAACCAATAAAAACGGCACAAGGAATTTGTGACACAATTACCAATCTCAACTCAGGTTCTGATTACTCTTTTAAATTAATTGCCAGAGATAATGTGGGTAATATTTCTGAATATAGTGAGGAAGTATTTACTAAAACAACAGTTTCTTCTTATGTATATGATCAGACTACGGGAATTAAGATTATACCCAATCCTGTAAAGGATAATTTTCAGGTAAGCATAAATGGGAATGAAAGAGGTAAAGTAATTATAACAGATTTACTTGGAAGGATAGTGCTAAATAAATTTTTTCATAACTCTATTGTTTTTGAAAAAGAGGAAGTTGGAGGTAGCGGTTTATATTTAGTTAGAGTAGAAACTGAAAATGGAGTATTTTTTACGAAAATGTCAATAAGATAAAGTGTAAGAATTAAAATTTTATAACACAAAAGATGAGCATTTCTAGCAAAATAAGAACAATAGGGTTTTTAGCATTAGGGTTACTTTCAGAGTTAGCTTTTGGGAAAGTTAACAATTCCGGCATCAATGCTAAAACAACAAATGTTGCCTATAATCCAATTGTCCCGGGATATTTTGCAGATCCAACTATTAAAAAATTTGGAGATACTTATTATCTATATTCAACAACCGATGGTGTAAAACTTGCTTCCGGGCATCCCACTGTTTGGATCAGCAATGATTTTGTTAACTGGTATAACTATAAGTTAGATATTGATTTGCCTGAAGGATTAACAAACTGTTGGGCTCCCGATGTTGTTGAAGGTTTTGATGGCAAATATTATTATTATATGGGCAATTGCCAGTTTGGATGTAATATATATGGTTATGTTTCAGATAATCCAATAGGCCCCTGGACACCACTGAAAAATGGGGAAGCTGTAATTCCGGTCGGAACTTCAAAAGAACATTTGCCCGCTTTGGATGCTCAGTTTTTTATGGATGAAGATAGTTCCCTGTATTCTTATTTTGGCACATGGTGCACTTCTTTTGGAGGTATAGGCTGTGCTGAAATCAGTACAAAGGATTACAGTTCAATAATTAAAGATTCTTTTATACCAATAGCGCAAGTTCCCAAAGCATTTGAAGCTTCTTATATGTTGAAAAGGAATAATAAATACTTTTTGATGTACTCTTCAGGTGATTGCCGCCTAAATACTTATGCAGTTCATTATTCAGTATCAGATAATCCATTTGGGCCTTTTAATCCGGGAGAGAATTGCCCTATTCTTTCGTCAAATGATGATGGTACCATTGATAGTCCCGGTCATCACTCTGTATTAAAAGATAATGATGAATATTATTTAATTTATCACAGGCATGATAATCC
>JAGODU010000194.1 GCA_017998095.1 Prolixibacteraceae bacterium
AAAGTAATAAAGTCATGCTTTCGATATATGATCTATATGGCAGGAAGATAAATGATTTGATTGATGATTTTAAGTTAAAAGGTATATATACTTTAAATTGGGCTACAAATAATAATAAACCCGGAGTGTATTGTTTAAGATATTCATGTGGAGATAAAGTTTATACGAATACTTTTTTATTGAAATAAATGAATTCAAGAAAACAGTTAAGTATATTTGTTATTGAAGTTGGTAATGTTAATTTGGTAAAAATTGATGCCTTTGTTTAAAATAAATTTACTAGTAAATGAAAGCAATAGTTTTATCCGATAACAGATTTGTAAATCCTGATTACCAAAGTGAACATGGTCTTTCTATATATCTGGAGACAGATAGATTAAAAATATTATTGGACACCGGGGCTTCAGAATTATTTGCTCAGAATGCAATAAAAGCCGGAATTGATATTGAAGGCATCGACTATGTTTTTATTTCTCACGGTCATTTTGATCATATGGGAGGGCTACCATATTTTTTAGAAAACAATGATCATGCTAAAATAATAATGTCTTCCAATATACCTGATCAGGTCTATAAGTCAACCCGAAATGGTTTGCACGATATCAGCACAGTAATTGACTATGATAAATATTCTTCACGGATTATATTTGTTGAAAATGAACTCAACATAGAAGATAGTATACAGATTTTTTCTTGTAACTCTAAAACTTACCCTGAACCTTTAGGCAATAAAAGTCTATATCGGTCAAATAGTCAAGGTGAATTAATTCAGGATGATTTCAATCATGAGCTAATTTTTACATTTAAAAGTGATGAACTTTTTGTATTCATTGGCTGTGCTCATTATGGAGTACTGAATATCTTAAAAACTGTAAAATCAAGGACAAAAATACCTGTGAAATATGTTATGGGAGGGTTTCACATGCTTTCATCGCCAAACGAGGTTTCTTTTGAAACAGATGAGAAAATAACTGATATAGCGAGGATAATTAAAGATGATTATTCAAGCCTCAATTTTTATACAGGACATTGTACAAGTGATTATGCATATTTGAAATTGAGTTCTATCCTTGAGAATAATTTAACTAAGTTTTACTGTGGATTTACTTTAGAGCTATAATTTATTTAAAAAGTGATTAAAGTCAATTTCTATATAATTAAAGAATAGGCAATCATTTTTCAATAAAAAACCGCTGTAAATATTATACTTACAGCGGTTTTATATTTCTGATTATATATTGAATTATTTCACTTCTTCAAAGTCAACATCTGTTACTTCACTATCCTTTCCTTCGGTTGATCCCTGATTTGCATTAGCTTGCTGCTGATAGTCAGCATTCTGTTGTCCTGCCTGGCCTCCTTGTTGTGCATTGTACATTTCCTGAGAAGCTGCCTGGAAAACATTGTTAAGCTCTGTAGTTGCTGCATCAATAGCATCAAGGTCCTGACGTGCATGAGCGTCTTTAAGTTTCTTTAGTGCTTCTTCAATAGGGCCTTTTTTATCAGCAGGAAGCTTATCACCGAATTCCTTAAGATTCTTTTCTGTCTGGAAAATTAACCCATCAGCATGATTGAGTTTGTCAACTCTTTCTTTTGCCTGACGATCTGATTCAGCATTAGCTTCTGCTTCTTCTTTCATTTTTTTAATATCAGCATCACTTAATCCGCTTGAAGCTTCAATACGAATACTTTGAGATTTGCCTGTTGCTTTGTCTTTTGCACTAACATGCAAGATTCCGTTGGCATCAATATCAAAAGTTACTTCAATCTGTGGAATACCTCTTGGTGCAGGTGGCAGCCCATCAAGATGGAATCTTCCAATTGTTTTGTTTGCATTAGCCATTGGACGCTCTCCCTGCAGTATGTGTATTTCAACTGAAGGCTGATTATCGGCAGCAGTCGTAAATGTTTCCGTCTTTTTAGTTGGAATAGTTGTGTTTGACTCAATCAAGCGAGTCATAACACCACCCATTGTTTCAATACCTAAAGAAAGAGGAGTTACATCAAGTAGCAAAATATCTTTTACTTCTCCTGTAAGGACACCTCCTTGAATAGCAGCTCCTACTGCTACAACTTCGTCAGGATTAACACCTTTTGAAGGGGCTTTCCCAAAGAATTCCTGTACTTTTTGCTGTACGGCAGGTATACGTGTAGAACCTCCTACAAGAATAACTTCGTCAATTTCGCTTGTCTTCATGCCTGCATTCTGCATTGCCCTGCGACAAGGTTCAATTGTTGCCTGAATAAGTGAATCACAAAGCTGTTCAAATTTAGCCCTTGTAAGTGTTTTAACAAGATGCTTTGGAATACCATTTACTGGCATTATATATGGGAGATTTATTTCAGTAGAAGTTGTGCTTGATAATTCAATCTTTGCCTTTTCAGCAGCTTCTTTTAATCTTTGTAAGGCCATTGGATCATGACGCAGGTCAATACCTTCTTCATTTTTGAATTCTGTTGCCAACCAGTTGATAATTACGTCATCAAAGTCATCTCCTCCAAGATGTGTATCACCGTCGGTAGATTTTACTTCAAATACACCATCACCCAGTTCAAGTATAGAAATATCAAATGTTCCTCCTCCAAGGTCAAATACAGCAATCTTCATGTCCCTGTCTCTCTTGTCAAGACCATAGGCAAGTGATGCAGCAGTTGGTTCGTTAATTATACGACGTACTGTCAATCCTGCAATCTCTCCTGCTTCTTTAGTAGCCTGACGCTGGGAGTCGTTAAAATAAGCCGGAACAGTAATAACTGCTTCTGTAACTTCCTGACCAAGATAATCTTCAGCTGTCTTTTTCATCTTTTGAAGAATCATTGCAGATATTTCCTGTGGTGAATATAAACGATCATCAATTTTGACACGTGGAGTATTATTGTCTCCCTTCACTACATCATATGCAACTCTGTTTATTTCTTTTCCAAGTTTGTCATATGTTTCTCCCATCATTCTTTTTATAGAATAAATGGTTTTATGAGGATTAGTAATTGCCTGACGTTTTGCAGGGTCACCAATTTTACGTTCCCCGTTTTCAATAAAGGCAACTACTGAAGGAGTTGTGCGTTTACCTTCGCTGTTTGGTATAACAACGGGTTCGCTTCCTTCCATTACAGAAACACAAGAGTTTGTGGTTCCTAAATCTATTCCGATTATTTTTCCCATGATATTGTTGTATTTTTTGATTTTCAAATTAATGCATATGATTCATCAATGATTATGCCATAAGCAGTATTTGAAAGTATTATGAAAAAATGACATTATTTTTATAGGTGGAAATAAATAGTGTCAGTAACATGAAATGAAATCCTGACAAATAGACTTAATATTTAGCCTTTAATTTTCTTCTTTTCTATTCTTAGCATTAGTATCAGAAGTGTTGCAGTGCAAACGAATGCCCTAATGGCATAAATGGCAGCTAATGAACCTTCACTTGCTGTCAGTGAAATTAGAGGAGTTATCATCATCACAATCCAAACGCTGAACGGTTCAGTGTTTTCCCTGGCTTTTAACATACGTTTAACTACAGGGAAGTATGAAATGATCATTATTAGCTGTATACCAATATTTGATACCCAGTGGTTTTGTGTTATTATCCAAAAAATGATAATTAGCAGAACAACGCCAAGGCATAAATAATCAAAACGGGTAAACCTTGAGCTGTTATCACCCATGAATAAAATGGCAAGGCTAACAAACGTTACCATAAAAAGGTCAGTAGTGTTTAATGCATTATCGCGAAAATTATAATTTCCTTCACGTATGTATGTTATAAGACTCATTGAAACTGCTAAAGTGAAAAAAAACCACATTGCTAATGCAGGTTTTATTTTTTTCTTTTTTAGCAATCGAAAGTAAGTTACTGCGACATAAAGATTCAGTAATGATACGATTATGAATACAGCAATTTTCACAAATAAAATTTATTTTCAAGATGATTTTGACTAAATGCTAGTCCATTAATTCTGAGTATTTCTTTTTTAACTCTTCTTTAACTAATAATCCGGATGGTTTAATTTGATCATTTGTCCAATGTCCTTTGCTTGATGCACCTTTCTTTAAAATGGCAGATGACTCTTTTTTCTCAGAAATAGACCAGTTGCAGTGACTTATACTATTTTTATCCATCCATTTGTACCAGTTATATGTTTCTTCAATATAAACCGGGCCGTCACCATTTGCATCAGTTGTTCCATATTCTGTTACAAAAAGGCACAATCCTTTACTTATTGCAATATCTCCTTTGTCCATCAACCATTGTTTATGAGTGCCTGAATAAAAATGTAAAGCGTAAGCACTGTTTTTATCAGAAACCGGATTTAAGGCTGCTTCATCTACATTTTGTGACCAGTTTGATGTGCCGCAAATTATAATATTATCAGGATCATATTTCCTTATAACAGAAATTACTTCTTCACAATATGGTTTAATTACATTCGGCCAGGAAACCATAAGTGGTTCGTTGTATATTTCATAAATAACATTGGGATATTTACCATATTTCTGAGCCATTTCAGCAAAAAAGGTTTTAGCTTCACTTAAGAAATTTTCTGCATTGTGTTCATGAAAATCTATGATTACATAAATGCCTACTTTTATAGCAGCATCTATAACTTTTTCAACTTTCTTTTGTTCCCGGGCAGGATATTTGGCATATCCATTGTGGTTAACTGCCATTGCAGCCCTTACTACAGAACATTTCCAGTCGTCTTTTAACCACTTTACACATTGATAATTATAATATTTGCCATACCATTGGCTCCAGAAAAAAGACATACCGGTTAACTGTACTACCTTATTGTTCTGCCCAACAATTTTTGTGCCTTCAACTCTTAATTGACCGTATTTTTCAACCGGAGTTTGATTGCTTGATGCATAAGTTGAAAAGGAAAAAACAATTAGCAAGAATGGCAGAATTGTTTTCCGGATAAATGTCTTATGATTCATAAAATATTGACTTATTGATTTGATTTTCGTTATAAATATAGAATTTCATTTGATAATCACGAAAATAAAACTCAATAAATTCCATTAATGAAACAGCAGGTTACAAATTACAAATTTCTTTGCCCCAGTTTTCTGCTCTTTCTATTTCTCCTTCTTTTAATGGGCCTTGTTCACCTGTAACTAAAAATCCTTCTGCAGGGACTAACAAATTAGCACCAAGTTTTGATATTTTTCTGGCCATTGTGTTGGCAGCATAACCTCCGTTTTTTACGATAAACCTTGCAATTCCTGATTTGATTGTATTGATTTCTATCCTTGTATCAAATACTGCAAAATTTAAACCTGTTAATTTTTGACCGTAATCATTAATAAGTTTAGTAATCAATTCAGTAGGTCTGAATCCACGGGTTGGTGAGCCGATAATTATTGTGGATATTCCTTTTAAATATTCAGGATTAAAATCGGAAATTCTAATACTTAAAGTTTCTTCAGCTTTAAAATTTTTTCCAATGGCTTTAGCAATGACTTCTGTGTTGCCAAAAAAAGAATCGTAAATGATAAGTGTTTTCATGATGTTTTTCTTATGTGATTAAACGAAATTATTAGTATTTATTTTTGAATGTTTATTACAATAAGAGCAGTTTATTTAAAGAGATAAAATTGATGGATGTATTGCTTTTTCATTTCTGAGAAATCATTTTTTATTGTCATTAAAGTTAGGATATACAAAAATGATGAATTAATGATGTATTTTTTTTGAGTTTTTGATGTATTACATTATCCTTCCTGAAAATATCTAAGTCTTATCTTTACACTATTATATTCTGTTAATTATTGGTATAATAAAACTAACTTTTTGCTAATTATAGGAAACATTGATAAGAATATTAGATATGAATAATGAATAACAATTTTAAAACAAATTTTATACGTATGAAAATGACTAAAATTATTTTGATCCTTTTTATAGGGTTAATTATGCTTTTTTCTTGCTCAAGGCAAAAGAAGGACAAGGAAATTGAAAGTATAATTAGCAAAATGACCTTAAAAGAAAAGGTTGACTTTATTGGTGGTACAAATGGTTTTTATATTAGAGGATATGATCATTTGGGTATCCCTGAAATAAGAATGGCTGATGGTCCTGTTGGAGTAAGAAACCCCGGACCTTCTACTTCATTTCCTGCAAGCATTGCCCTGGCTGCTTCTTTCGATAAGAAAATTGCATTTGAAGTTGGTAAAGCTATTGGTGGAGAAGCAAAATCAAAAAATGTTCATATCATGCTGGGACCTGCAATGAATATTCATCGTGCTCCTTTCTGCGGACGTAATTTTGAATATCTTGGTGAAGACCCTTTCCTGGCTGGTAAAATTGCAGCTTCTTATACTAAAGGCATGCAGGGAGAAGGTATAATTGCTACAGCAAAGCATTATGCAGCTAATTACCAGGACTTCAATCGTCACCTCGTTTCTTCAAATATGGACGAAAGAACTCTGCATGAAATTTATCTTCCTGCTTTTAAAACTACTGTACAGGAAGGGGGAGTGGCTGCAGTCATGACTTCCTATAATCTTATTAATGGAGTTCATGCGTCCGAACACAATTACCTGAACAACGAAATTCTTAAAGGGAAATGGAAATTCGATGGTTTTATAATGTCAGACTGGGTTTCCACATATAACGGAATAGCATGTGCCAAAGGTGGTCTTGATATTGAAATGCCATCAGGTAAGTACATGGCTCCGGATACTTTGATTCCTGCAATTGAAAGCGGAAATCTTGATGTTGAAGTTATTAATGATAAAATACGCAGAATACTGGGCGTTTATAAAAGATTTGGTTTATTGAAAAATGCCAATATTGCCCAGGGATATAATGTTGATTTAAACTATTCAAAATCAGTTGCTCTTGAAGCAGCCAGAGGTGGTATCGTCCTTCTGAAAAATGAGAATGGCTTCCTTCCTGTCAATAAACAAAATATTAAGTCTGTTGCCATTATCGGTCCTAATGCAAATCCTGCAATCACAGGGGGAGGGGGAAGCTCTTTTGTTAATCCATTGCATGCGATGTCAATGCCGGAAGCTGTAAAATCAGTAGCTGGTGAAAATGTTGAAATTAAATATGCAAAGGGTGTCTATACCGGAGAAAGATTGCCTGATGGGTTCTTCGATGAATTTAATTTCTATATAAAAGAAGATGGAGTAAAAAAGGCAGGTGTTAAAGCCGATTTTTATAAAGGTATAAAACTGGAAGGAGAAGTTATTGCCTCAAAAACATTTGATAAGCTGAACCTTGAAAAGGGGAATATGGCTGATGATGCTGTCCCCGCTGAAGATTTTTCTGCCA
>JAGODU010000195.1 GCA_017998095.1 Prolixibacteraceae bacterium
GTTATGCTTTGAATAGTACAAGTAATGAAGAAAACATAATTCCTTATTATATTGCTTTGCTTGAGTGGGTTTTACCTATTGTTTGTTATTGGGGAGCACCATTACAGCATAAAAGAATTTCAATGATTATAGCAGGAGTTATTTGCAGTAAATTGACGAATATGAATAGTTTGTCGGGGTTATAGAAAACCAACTTCATACTTTTAGTTTTTCGTTCAAAATATAATTCTTTTACCTACCAGTTTCGAAGCAACTTGACACCAAATTACCACCAAATACCATAAAAAAGTTTGTATATGGTGTTTGGTGGTATGGTGCAGGCTTATTGCTACGAATTAGGTATTTAAAATTTAAAGTTTACACCTAAAAGAAAATTAATACCGGCCTGAGGGAAGAAACCATCCATTGCATAACGCTCTCCTCCAAAGATATATGAGTAGACCCATGCATTAGTTTCGTACTCCTCGTTAAGAATATTATTTATAAGCAGGTGTAATTCAATTTGATCGGCAAACTTTGGAGAAATATTATAACTGATTTTAACGTTATTTACAAAATATGCATCTAAAGATCTTAGATCACTTGAACTATTATCTATGTATTGCTTTCCTACATAATTTGAAATGAGGCTTAATTTTAAATTTGGTACTGGTAAATAATTTATAACACTGCTGGCAATAATTTCAGGAGAGAAAGCTATGTTGGTTGTTCCTATTTCAAAAGCCTTTTGTCCTCCATTGTCCCAATCATCAACAAATTCAGTGAAGTTTAAGATTTTGCTTTTACTTAATGTGGCGTTTATATTCCACTCAAGAGATTTGAATAATTTAATGCCTGTGCTTATTTCAATCCCAGATCTGTAGCTATTCTTTACATTAGTCATTATTGCAGAACCAACATCATTGATCTCACCAGTAAGAACAAGTTGATTGTCATAAATCATTAAATATAAATTTGCACCTGCAAAAAATAAGTCGGAGTTATAGAAATAACCTAATTCAAAATCATTTAATGACTCAAAAACCGGTGCTTTTCCATTAGGATCAGCATCAGTGAAGTTGCTGCGATTAGGTTCACGGTGTCCGAGAGACCAGGAAAGGTAAGCCTTGGATTTTTTATCCGGTTGATAGAATACCCCAAGCTTTGGATTTAAAAAGTCAAATAAATGTTCTTGTCCCAGATCTCTTAAATCATCGTCCTTGCCTTCAATAGAATGGATAATATTTCTGTACTGAACATCAGCATACATATTGATTTTATCATTCAGGTTATAGTTATATTTTAAGAAAATATTGAAGTCAGTTTTGATACCTTTATTCCTGTACCATTCATATCCCTTATCAAAATTTGAAGAAACAGAAGCCCAGATAACATTACCAAAATGATTACCAATATATTCATTCCAGCCTGTTCCAAGAATAATATCTGAATTGCCTTTTTTAAAGTTAAAAGAAAACGTTCCTCCAAAAAAGTCATTGTCAAGCCATTTTTGCCTTATTAAATCAGAGTTTGAAATTGTGTCGCTTCCAATAACAGGGTATGGGATTCCGTAGTCGCTGAAGTCTTCGTCCTTTTCTAATTGTTCATAATAACCTTTCCCCTTAGTGTAATGTAGTGCGGCATTGATATTAATATAATTTCCAAATCGATGACTGAAAAGCAGTTGGAAATGATCCTGCTGGTAATTGTCAGTTTGATTTTCGTAAGTGTAGAGGTTGTAAGTTCTGGAATTTGATGAAATCATATTTTGAGTTTCTTCTGCAGAATAGAGCCAATGATCTTCATATCTTTTCATGCCTTCCAGATCATCCTTCAATCTTACAGAAGGAACACCGTTCCAGGCTTGGTATGTTTTTTCTTTTCCTGAAAAAATGTTGAATTTCAAAATAGAATTATCGGAATAGTATGCTGAAGAAATGAAAAAGGATTTAAGATCACTTTCAGCCCTGTCGATAAAACCATCGGAGGATATTTTAGAAAGCCGGGCATCGAAGCTAAAATGGCCATTTATTAATCCTGAACCAATGCTTATAGTATTTTTGAGAGTATTGAATGATCCATAAGAGCCTGAATATTCAGCATATCCATTTTTTTTAAGAGAACCGGTTTGCAGGTTTATAGTAGCGCCAAAAGCTGCAGCACCGTGTGTAGAAGTACCAACACCTCTTTGTATTTCAATACTTTCTATTGATGAAGAAAAATCAGGTAGATCGACCCAATAGACGTCATGGGATTCAGCTTCATTAAAAGGGATTCCATTTATTGACACATTAATGCGATTAGCATCTGTGCCCCGAATCCTGAAACCGGTATATCCAATTCCGGCACCTCCGTCCGATGTACTTACGAAAGAGGGTGTAGTATTTAAAATATAAGGCAAATCTTGTCCAAGATTCTTTTCATTAATCTGAGGCTTTAATATTTCAGTTGTAGCTACTGGAGTTTTATCTCCGGCACGAGTCGAATAGACAAATACTTCTTCAGTGATTAAGTTGGATTTAGATAATTCAGCTTCAATTTCAACATCATTTATAAGTTGAATGATTTTAATAAAAGGTTGGTGCCCTATAAATGAAGCTTTTAATGTGTATGTGCCTTTCTTAAGACCTGTAATTTCAAATTTTCCATTAGTATCTGAAACAGTACCAATAGTAGTTCCATCAATTGTTATGCTTGCTCCCGGCAGGATTTCCTTGTCGGAATCAATAACAACACCTCTGATTTTAATTTGAGCCAAAGTAATATTGGCAAAAACCAGAATTAATAAAGTAGTTAAAGAAAATCTCATTTTAAATTTTTTATGGTTAAACTATTAACCAATGAGGCAGGAATTACTCCTGATACACCTTCCCTTCGCCGGTACTAACCGGAGCAGGTTCAGAGGGTATGATCTCAGCCGTTTTTAAGGCACCCCATTGTGTGAAAACTTTGGCAAAATAAAATATTAATTTCCTTATAACAAAAAGAAATAAGAAAGACTAAAAAGATCAGATATGATTTTGAGTGTCTTCCAATTCTTTTAATGTAGCTTTTAACTGATTAAGATATCTGCCATACAAGCGTTTAAAGAAAAGGTTGAATAAAAAGTAATAGACTGTAATAAATAATCCCAGGGTAAAGAGAAAGCCAAAAATTATAATTATCCAACCAATTGAGTTTAGTTTTCGAAAATCTATTCCGGTTTGTTCAACCTGATAATTATATTCCATAAAGAATCCTGAGCTGAAAGAAGCAATCACATATATTATAATGATAATAAGAACTATATAAAACATTACTTTATAGGTATCGAGAATCTTTATTAATTTTATTATTCTGGTTTTCAAATCGCAGGTTTCAAATTTTGATTTTACACTTTTGTTGTATCGTATCCATAATAAAATAAGAGCAGCAAAAATTAGTACATAAGTGGAAACCTCTATCATATAAGTCCAAAACAGAAATTTGTCAGTCAGATATGGTTTGTCAAGATAATTGTCAAATATTGGAGTCAAAACTAACTCAATTGTGAAACCTAAAACTACCCAGGCAAGTATAATGAACATACCGATACGAATATTTCTTCCGATTTTTTCAGAAATATCCATAGTTCTTTTACCGATTAATTTTTGAATATCAGTTTCGTTTACTTGCAGCTTCTTTTCATTATCAGAAGATATTTTGTTCCATGCAGACTTCAAATCATCTAATTCCATTATTCTTCCTCCATGAGTTTTTTAAGTTTCAATTTAATACGGTTCATTTTTACACGAACGTAATTTTGAGTAATCCCAATAATCTCAGCTATTTCTTCATACTTTCTATCTTCGAGATATAAAAGGACAATTGACTTTTCAATTCCGGTTAACTTCTCAATAGCTTTATGCAGAACCTTAATCTGTTCTTCGAACGTGTCATCGTAATGGTCGTCAGCAATCTGGAGAAAGTTTTTATCGATCTTTTTGTTATCGGGACGGCGTTTATTTTTTTTGAAATGAGTTATTGCAGTATTTAATGATACGCGATACATCCAGGTCGAAACCTTTGATTCATTTCTGAAAGATGGGTATGAACGCCAAAGCTGAGTGACTATTTCCTGGAAAAGATCTTCCCGATCTTCAGTGTTGTCACAATAAACTCCGCAAACTTTATGGATTATCCCCTGATTGCTTATTACGATATTTAAAAATGCATCTTTCACTTTTCAGAAATATATGTCTTTACAAGTGATATTTAATTACATTTTTGGGTGCATTTTTAACTGATTTATCTCTGATTGAGTCAAGAAACGCCATTTTCCTCGTGGAAGGTTCTTTTTTGTAAGGCCGGCATAGTATACTCTGTCAAGCTTTTCAACTTCATATCCAAGATGATTAAAAATTCTTCTTACTATTCTGTTTTTCCCTGAATGAATTTCAATACCAACTTCTCTTTTGTCTTCTTCGTCGGGATAATTTATAGAATCAGCTGCAATTAATCCATCTTCAAGTTCAACTCCTTTGGCTATTTCCAGAAGATGATTTTTAGTAAGAGGTTTATCCAGATATGCATGATATATTTTTTTTCTGCTGAAACTTGGATGCATAAGTTTCTTTGCTAAATCTCCATCATTAGTAAATAAGAGTAATCCGGTTGTTTCTTTGTCTAATCTTCCAACAGGATAAATTCTTTCAGTACAAGCTTTCTCAACCAGGTCCATGACAGTTTTTCTTTCCTGTGGGTCATCAGTTGTTGTTACAAATCCTTTAGGTTTGTTTAATAAAAGGTAAACTTTTCTTTCCGGATTTAATTGTTGGCCATTAAACCTTACATCATCATTGAGAGATACTTTTGTGCCTAATTCTGAAACAATTTTACCATTTACTGATACGCATCCTGAAGATATTAAAGTGTCAGCTTCTCTTCTGGAGCATACTCCTGAATTTGACAGGAATCTGTTTAAACGGATTTTTTCATCAGGTTTGAATCCTTTTTTTATGACAGGTTTTTCAATAGAGTCTTTCTTAAAAGTTTTCTTTTCAGGTAAGTCTTTTTTAAAAACTTTCTTTTCATTTTTTTTAGGTTTATCAGTATTATCTTTTCTTGATTTCAAAGGCGTTTGCCGTTTTTCCTTACGTCCGTTTACTTTATTGTTTCTCATTGTATTATATAAATTTCAGCAAATTTCGCATTTTTTTTCAAGAATGATTAATAAGTAATTAAAAGATAAGAAAATAAAGCAATCAGTTATTAAAGTATTAATAAAAGATGTTGCATTATGTTTATTTCAACTTTTAGTTTGTTGGTTATGTTATTATATTTGAATTGATTTTTAATTTCAGAAAAAAGCCTTTTGTGATTCGGAAATAGTGTTGTATGAGATTGGATATAAGAATATTATTAAAATGAGGAAAATAATCCGTAATATATTTCTTTTTGTAAATATCATTTTATCTGTTTTATTATTATTTACTTATCTGGTATCCTGGGTGAATCCCGCTTTTTTATGGATTCCTTCATTACTTGGATTAATATATCCTTTTCTTATAATTCTAAATATTGCTTTTATTGTTTTCTGGGTGTTTCTTCATTGGCAATTTGCATTGATTTCTTTATCATGTATATTGATTGGGTATAATACTTTAAACAGTTTTTTTCAGTTAAGCGGGAGGAAAACTAAATCTGAAGATGGCCTGAAAGTTTTAAGCTATAATGTTTCATATTTTAATTCCTATCTGGATAAAGGTAAAAACGATAAGAGCATATTGGATTTTATTGCATCGCAGAGGGCAGATTTGATATGTCTGCAGGAAACTAAATTGCAGAAGCAGGGTACTTTGAATCCTGTCAAACTGAAAAGTTATTTTCCGGGAATAAGGCATTGTCAGCTTGCACACCAGAGTGAATGGGGAGGACCTGTTACATTTAGCAAATATCCGATAATTAATATGGGAGAGCTTAGGTTTAATGAATCTGCAAATCTTGTTATTTATTGCGATATTAAAACAACAAAAGACACGATTAGAGTTTATAATTGTCATTTACAGTCGTATGGTATTGATGTAAGAAAATATTCTGTTATTGATACTTTAGGATTTGAAAAGAAGAAATTAAAAGAAATGCTGAGTATTGGAAGTAAATTAAAAAATGGATATATCCAGCGTTCAGTTCAGATTAAAAAACTAGCAGAGCATATATCCAAATGTCGTTATCCGGTAATTGTATGCGGAGATTTTAATGATACTCCAATATCATATTGCTATGGTGAAATGACTTCAGATCTTAATGATTCTTTTGTTGGTTCAGGTAGTGGAGTGTCTGCAACATACAACGGAAAGCTTCCTTCTTACAGGATTGATTATATTTTTCATTCAGACTTTTTCAAGTCCTATAATTATAAGAGGTTAAATGTAACCTTTTCAGATCATTATCCTATAACCACTTTTTTAATGAATCAGGATTAAATTTTTCTTTCTATTAAAATAACTGCATACGAAGATATTCCTTCTTCTCTTCCAATAAATCCAAGCTTTTCAGTTGTTGTAGCTTTAATTGAAATGTAGTCGGCATTTATATTAAGTACTTCAGAAAGACATTTTTTCATTTCAGGTATATAATTCTTTAACTTAGGTCTTTGAGCACAAATTATGGTATCAATATTGACAATACTGAAGCCTTTTGAGATTATTAAATCATTACACTTCTTAAGAAGAATCTTACTGTCAATGTTTTTATAATTAAAATCTGTGTCGGGGAAGTGGTATCCAATATCTCCCAATGACAAAGAACCTAATAAAGCATCACAAATAGCATGAATTAAAACATCTCCGTCAGAATGGGCAATTGTTCCTTTATCATGTTCAATCTTTATGCCACCAAGCCAGAGAGATTCTCCGGCTTTTAGTGCGTGAACGTCATATCCATTGCCAATTCTAAGGGTTGTCATTATTTTGACTTCTTTTTACCTTGTTTACGAAAATCATCGAGGTCGAATCCAAGGGTGAATCTTAATGTATTATCAAGCGGACTTGTCTTTTTTAAAGAGTATATATAAGAAAAATCTAAAGAAAAGACATTCATTTTAAGTCCGGCACCAACTGTAAGAAATTGGCGTGATCCTTTATTTTTCCATTGATCCTCTTTAGCCTGGCTGTCAGTGCCTGATTCATGAAAGTATCCAAGACGAACAGCAAATTGATTACTATACCAATATTCAGCACCTAA
>JAGODU010000029.1 GCA_017998095.1 Prolixibacteraceae bacterium
GCCGGATTTTTAAAGCAGATGAAATTTTAAAAATTGTAGTTAGCGTAGGTTGTCTAAGACCTCTTTCTAATAAGGATATATAAGTTCGATCAAGATCACAATATTCAGCAAGTTTCTCTTGAGAAATGTTCTGTTCTTTCCTCAATTCACATAGTACATTACCGAAAGTTTTGACAATCATATTTCTGACTTTAGTCAGAGCTAAATTGAAAGTATTTTTATGTTTGAACTACAGACTATAGTCTGAAATACTTATATTTGATAAGAATTATATAATAACATCATGAAAACAAATATTTTTAAGAAACAAAGGCCAGGATTGAAATTCTTTATTTTAATTTTGGGAATTTTAATATCAATTTGGTTGCCTCCTGTTCTTTTTGAAATCACTTTAGACAGTTATTTTGCTTTTAATGAAGATACATTTAGTTTGCTCTTTTGTGCAGCTGTTCTTTTTATAGTTTATGTGATAATTATTCTAATTTTATTATGGATATATGAAAGTTTTAAAAAGAATAGTCCCGATAAAACCGAAACAGAAAATATGAAAAAAATAACCAAAGGTGAAAAAAATATTATTGCAGCATTAATTATTGGGGTCTGTATCATTATTTCAATTTATATTTATGCTCAGGCAAATAGGTATCAGTCTATTCGAGACGGGTATCTAATATTGGATAAATGGACTGGGAAAACACATTCTGCCATCAAAAACAATCGTAACCATGAATGAATTTTAATAAATTTTATTGGTATACATTATTTGGATTGTTGTATGTTAAAATAGTATAAGAGAAAACCTGCCAAGACAGATCGCCATTGACAGGTATAAAAGATTTCGAAATGATTCAGTATTCAATTCTCATCCAAATCTGGCACAATGCCCAGAAGGCCTTCGCTAATTGCAAACTCGGTAGGTAACCCATTTTCATCAAGTAATCCTTCCTGTTTTGCAAAATTAATGAGTTCTTCAACTGATATGCCTAACTGAAAAGCTACTTCACTAAAACTAAATACTTGTTTTTCGTTCTTTTGATTTGATGTTTCCATAAATTAATGATTTTGTAATTATAAAAATGAAAGTTGATTTGCCGGTATTCGATCAAAATATCTCCGGCGGTTATGATATTGGTTTCTGATTTGTTTCGCAATGTGAGTGATTTCATCTTTTTCATATTTGGTATGAATCACTTTGATCCCATGATTAGGTAAGAAACCTTTTAGAATGTTTTGGTATTGTTCCGGATTATTATCTTTTAACCATCGAAGTCCAGTTGTTGATAAAAACCGACTGCCTTTGTTTTGCATCGAGATATCAACTTTTGTAACAGGACACGTATGAGAATAACCGTTTATTGTAGTGTTAATTTGTCCGATTTTGTCTTTGGAACCAATAAATTGTATTTTTTTGAAAGTGGTTAATATGTCCGGTTCTGACGGTTCTTGCTTAACCATCAAAGTGGTTAATTTGTCCGTATTGATTACATCATGATTCGTTTGCAAAGTGGTTAATTTGTCCGGGAACATTAATTGATTCCACTTTTCCGAAATAAGATGAGCCAGTTCTTTTTTGAGGTTATTCGTTCCTGTCAATTCTTGAAAGCGTTTTATCTGTTCCAATTTTCGTTGTCTGGGTAATTCACTCCAATATTCAGGGAATCTTCCCTGCATTACCAATTCACGGTCTTTCGAGTTATGAATGGAATCCATGTCAAGCTCTGGATTGAATAAGAAAATCCGGTTAAAAACAACGAGTAACATCTTTAATAGTTTGGGATATACATCTGGGCGTCTTAAATCATCCATTGTCAGGCTGTTAATCCCATACTTTTTTAGGAACTCCATTCGCTTAATCTTTACTTCAAACCTCAGCAAATGGTAAGGCAACTCATTCTGCAGTGATTTGTTGTAAACCTTAATCATCATTTGTTGTGACTCATATTTCCGGCCATATCCTTTCCCGGTTACAGGTAAAGTTTTAAATTCCTTATTTCGGTATAAAAGAAAGTTTTTGATCAGAGTTGTTGGATCGGTTGAGACCACGATATTTACACCAACCTCGATGAAATTTAAATGTGCCTCTTTCGGGTCAAAATGAAATGTATTAACCAATTCTTCAATTTCCCTTTGGATATCTGGAAATGTAAAGTCGTTGTAGTTAGTCCCTCCCTGAGCGTGTTCGTGCAATGATCCCCTTAGTTTTACATATCTACCCTTAACGACAAATTCCATCTTTCCGTAATGTGCAACCTGCGACCGGTTGAGTATTTCCCCGGTAGTTGCTACATTCGACATTGGAAAGGTCAACTTCTCATGTGCCAGTATTTCTCTGACTGATACCGGTAGGTTGTTATCTTTGATGTAGTCTATCATGGTTCAGAGATGAATGATTTCGTATTTAATCCCTTAAAATTTTATTCCTAGCTTTCGCCAGAAGGCGATTTCTATGGATGTGATGGTGTTTTCGCATGATACTTTCCACCATATAGGATTGCTTTCACATCACTCATTTTATACCGACGTTTCCCGCCTACTTCAATCGGAACCAAATACCCTTTTTTCTTCCATCTCCAAAGGGTAGTTAAATCAACATTAAACATTTCAGAAACTTGTTTTGGCGTTGGATATGTTTCTGCTTTGTCAGAAATTACAGTTTCTTCAAGTTCCTTTTTGGTTTGTTCAATAAGGTAGTCTGCAAAATGTTTCAGGTCTTTGGCTTCAACATTTATCGAAACATTTGCGTATTTTTCTATTAATTCTTGAATATACATTTTGTCACTAATAAATTTTGCCTTTCCCCCAAGGGTGCGCACTGCTCTGGGTTGTTTGACTGTGATCAAAATTAATTCAGCACCAAAGAATTTATGTAGGGGAAACGATGGGGATATGCAAAAACAATAACTGACTAACAAATAGAATGTCAGGCAGTTATTGAACTAATGAAATATATTTTTTGGGGATTATTGGGGTTTGATATAATTTGCAATTAATTGATGCACTTTATTGGCACTCCCGTTTGATTCATGGAAATTTTTTCCAAATCTATTGCAATCACCTTTTGTCCATCCTTTTGAATTAATCGTATCCTCATACCAATCATTTCCCAATATTGTTTTCATTTGGAAAACCATGTACTGACCTATTGTCTTGGGTGAGAAATCAATATCTGAAAAATCCCCATTGGCTGTGGATTTGAGAAATTGTAATTCAGTACATTCCAGTATAGAATTATCAATACAGACACGATATAATTCTAAAAGAAATTTGTTGTCTGGCTTATATTTTTGCAAATTTTGTTTCTTTTTGTTTTCTGTTTTTAGAAGTTCATGTAATTCGTCGACTGGCATAAATGCGTTTACAACATCGTATACAACCATGCGTAACCTTCTGTTGTAATATTGACCAAGTCCTATTTTTGCCCAGCAATAAGATTTATCTTGCCATACAGATTTTGTGAGCCAGTTTGTCAAAAAAAGATATAAATTACTTTCAAAAGTTGTATCATTACAAACTTGTGATTCACACTTTTCAATCAGTTCGTCCACTATTTCATTCGTAAGTCTTTCAGAACTTCTAACCTCTTTAAAGCGTCCAATATAATCATGAATTTTCACTAGAAAATCTTCCGCATCCGATTCTGAAAATCCATTCTCTTTAGTACAATTTCTTTTAAAATCTTCTTTTTGGGAATCAATATATTCAAATGGATTCATTATTCAAGCATTTTAACTAAGTCTTGTTTCATTTCCTCATCAATTTCACGGTAACGTGCAAAAGCCCGGCTCCCTTCTTTGTGTCCGGATAATGCCCCTACTAAATTAGGGTCTTTCACCTTCTTGTACAAATTGCCGACAAAGGTTCTCCGTGCTAAATGGCTGCTGGCAATTTCGTTTAATGGCCTCTTTTCTTCTTCACCTGTGGTAGGATTGATAATTGTTACCAGTCGATTAAGTCCTGCGGCTGCAAACATTTTTTTTATGGCAAAGTTGTAATTTTGCTCTGAAATAAATGGCAAAAGGCTGTCGCCTTCATTTTTTGCATAACGACTGATTATTTCTTTGGCTGTTGGGTTCAATGGTACACGAACGGTAACAGGACGGCCTTCTTTGGTCTTTCGTGGCACGTATTCAATTGCATTGTCTATAACACTATTTTTCTTCATTTTCAGCAAGTCACCAACCCTGCAACCAATCAGACATTGGAATACAAAAATATCTCTTTGAATAGCTAGTTCTGACTGGTCTGACAGGTTAAAATTGTAAAGGGTGTTTCGTTCGTCAATACTGATATAAAAAGGTGTTCCGTAAACATCTTGAGTGATGTTGAATTTGGGAACTGTATTTAAATTGGTTAGTTTTTCTTCAATAGCCCAGCGAATCACTGTGCGCAAATATCGAAAGATTTTATTTGTACGATTACGGCCTCTCTGTTTTGGTGGTCGGCTGTCAGGAACAGCAACGTAAATATCAGGGTGCTTTTCAAATAATGAATGTTCATCGTGAATAAAGCTTTCAATATCTCTCAATAATTCATTATCAATGTTTTCAATGGTAAAGTTGAAGGAAGTAACAGTCTTTTGCTTGAACAGTTCGTAACGCTGTAAAATTCGCTTTACTGATCTATAATGTTGTTTCATTCGTTCCCCACCTCTGTAAGCGGCAACAAACAAATCATAAATGTCAAAGAATGTTTTAGGCTTTTCTTCCTCCTGAATGTATTTTTCAGGGTACAATGATTGATCAATACGCAATTCAAGTTCATCCGATGTTATGCCCGGGGTGATGTCGTATATCTCCCGAATTAAATTTTTACGATCGGCAACGTCATTATCAAATTTTGTCCGTTTATCTTTTGGGTAAACAACTTTAGCCTTGATTATTTGATTCTTTTCATCAAATATATTCGGCTCAACTTCAATTTCCGATTTATGGTATAATTGAACATTTCGTCCATCGCTTAATCGGAAACGAACATTTACCCTTTCTACCTTTTTTGCTGATGTTCTGATGAATGCTTTTACTGAAGCCATATTATTTGATTTTTCAATTTGGTTGTGCAAATATAATAAACTTGCACAACATTACAGCAATTAATTGAAATAAGATGAAATAAAACACAATATTTACAAATGACTAAAATATTGATTAATATTGCATATGATAATGTTTTACCTTGTTTTGTTACTGTTGGAACATTGTAGATTATTGCAAATATCGAATCCCTCACCGCCCACAATAAAAAGGTCGCAATAGTCATTCTGATGTTGCGACCTTTTTTCTTTATTTGCTGTTAATAAAAATCCCGAAGTTTTTACTTCGGGATAAAAAACACCTTGAAAACACTTAAAAATGGAGTACAAATTATTATTTTAAACCTAAATTATGTGCTGCTTCTATTAACCTTATAAACTCCCCTGCATATCCGTTTTCATCTTTACCCTTTCCTGTTCTGGCTAATTCTATTGTGTTTTTTAAGTTAGAATTTCCTTTGTATTCAGATTCTCTTAATAACATTCCAAACTGAGCTACTGATGCTATAAATTTTAAATTCTCTGTTGCTTTATTTATATCTGAACAATTATCTTTTACAGTAACTGAAATAAGTTTACTTTCTTCTTTATCGGGATCTTTAAATCTAACTTTAATAGTTAAAAGTTCATCATTATATTTCTCATTGGATATTTTTTTATTTTCCTGATATCTGAGTTCATCAATTTTTGAGATTTCAGTATTTGAATCTGTTGTAATAATTTCGTAAAGAGCTGTAACCTGATGCCCGGCTCCCATTTCTCCTGCATCTTTTTTATCGTTATTAAAATCTTCAGCGTTTAATTGTCTGTTTTCATATCCGATTAATCTGTATGCTTTTACTTTGTCAGGATTAAATTCTATTTGGAATTTAACATCTTTGGCAATAGTAAAAAGAGTTCCTCCAAATTCACTTATCAATACTTTTCTTGCTTCCTGAAAATTGTCTATATAAGCATAATTGCCATTTCCCTTGTCAGCTATTATTTCTAACTTATTGTCTTTGTAATTACCCATTCCAAATCCCAGGACAGTGATAAAGACTCCTTTTTTCTTCTCTTCACTAACCAATCTTTCCATTTCAGAGTCGCTAGATACACCAACATTGAAATCCCCATCAGTAGCGAGAATGATTCTGTTATTCCCGTTTTTAATGAAGTTTTCACCAGCTATTTTGTATGCTAATTTTAATCCTTCTCCCCCTGCTGTTGAACCTCCGGCATTAAGATTATCTATAGCATCAATAATTTGCCTTTTATTTTCACCGGAAGTAGCATTCAGAACAAGTCCGGCTGCTCCTGCATATACAACAATAGAAACCTTATCCTGAGGTCTTAATTCATCGACAAGGATTTTCATTGCAGACTTCACTAATGGGAGTTTATTTGGATAATTCATAGATCCCGAAACATCAAGAAGAAAAACAATGTTGGAAGGAGGTAGATTATCTTTTTTAATTTTTTTACCCTGAAGTGCTACATGCAACAGTTTGTTTCCTTCATTCCATGGACAGTCAGTATATTCTGTAATTATTGAAAAGGGTTCGCCTTCGGTTGGCTCTTTATACTCATAATGAAAATAATTTATCATTTCTTCTATTCTGACAGCATCCTTTGGGGGTAATTGCCCCATATTAATAAATCTCCTTATATTAGAATATGATGCATTGTCAACATCTATTGAAAAAGTTGAAAGGGGATTAATTAAAACATTTTTAAATCCACTTTCATTAATTGTGGAATAATCTTCAGTATTAAAGTCGTTACTTAACGGTGCCGGCATATTAAAACAATCAGCGACCATTAAAGCACTTCCGGCTAATTGAGATTTGTGAATATATTTTTCTTTAGTTTTTGTTACTTTTTCACTATTAATATTTTCTTCTTTTTTAAGGGAGATGTTTATCGTTGAAGAAGATCCAATAGGTATTTCTATGGTTTTATATCCTTTTAAACTGAAAAAAATAGTTTTAGATAAAGAATCCACCTCTATTGAGTAAAATCCCTCCTTACTTGTTTTGGAAGAATATCCTCTGTCTTTTATTTCAACAATTACTCCGTTTAAAGGCTTATTGTTTAGTTCAGTGACAATACCTGTAATTCTATTCTGCGCTGCTGAAATTAAAAATGATCCAAGTATAAATATTAAAATGGAGCAGAATTTAAAGTATTTATTAAAATAATTTCTTTTCATAATATCATTTTTTTAATTTGCTTTCTATTAATGATGATGGAATAAATAAAATTCCATAAATTTTTTTGATAATTTTTCTTTGTTAATTTTAACGTTCCTTAATTCTTTAAAATTAAAAATGCTTTATAACGGAAAACAACTGGAATTTGATCGTCAACTTGATTTACTTCAGATAAAGGAATTCAGGCGAACAGGAGATATGGAAATTCTGGGAGTTTTGTATTCAAAATATATGCATTTGGTATATGGTGTTTGTCTTAAGTATTTAAAATCCAGAGATGATGCACAGGATGCAGTAATGCAGATTTTCGAAAAACTTACGATTGAAGCAATCAGACAGGAAATAAAACATTTTAAGAATTGGCTCTTTGTTGTTACTAAGAATTATTGTTTGATGGAAATCAGAAAGCATCATTCTGATGACTCAAAATATTCAGAATGGCAGGAAGAAGAAAAAAAAATTGTGGAATTGAATGATGAAATGCATCCTATAGATGAAACAGATCGTCTTTCAGAAAAGCTTCTTGCATGCATAGATAAATTAAAAGATGAACAAAGGGATTGTATTAACCTGTTTTATTTTAAGAAGAAGTGCTATAGGGAGATAGCTAAAATATTAAGGACTGAAGAGAAGGATATAAAAAACTATATTCAGAATGGAAAGAGAAATCTGAAAATATGTTTGGAAAGAAAACATGAGCGAAAGAAACAAGCATAGTGAGCAATTAGATGACATATTCAGATATCTGAATGATTCTATGACGAATGCTGAAAGGCACACCTTTGAGCGTGAGCTTGAACGCGATATATTTTCTTATGAAGCATTTGAAGGTTTATCTCAATTAAAACCTTCTGATATTGAAAAGGATTTACGTAGTCTTGATTTTATAGAAGGTAAAAAAAGAAAACCACTTAAATGGATTAAATGGGTTTCAGTAGCTGCAGGGTTTCTGATAATTATATCAGTTTCATATTATTTATATGAAAATATTGGAAATTTAAAATTTTCAACTGCAAAAAAAGAGAATGTAACTTCTCCGGAAAATATTAATGAGCCATTGACTTTCAAAAAAGAATCTGTAAAGATTTCACCTGCAGATACTGTTGCTATAATGCTTGCAGATGCAGGCACTGATGTTAAAACAGAAACAATGTCATCCGTAGCAACTGGAGCTGGAGGTAATATTACAAATTCAGCAATCAAGATTGAAAGAGAAGCTTTAAAAAAGAAATCCTTACAGCAAGTTAATATTGAACAATCTGTTTCTGCAACAGCAGCAGCCGGCGTAAAAGATAATTCAGTTGAATCTGTTCCTGCTATTGAAGAAAAAGCTGATGAACCAATTAAAGAGGAATTACCTAAATACACACCTGAAGAAACAGCTAAAAAAGAAGAAGCTTTAAAACGACCGGGTGTTAATGCTGAACCTCAACCAATGGGGGGCGCTGCTTTATATAAAAGATATATTGACCAAAACACAACTTTTCCTTCTAATGTTGATTTAAAGGAACGAGTCACCTTAAGAGTAAACTTTACCATTTCAAAAACAGGTAATCCAATAAATATTAAAGTTGAAAAAAGCCCATCTGAAGAATTTACTAAAGAAGCTATTAGAATTATTGATTCCGGGCCAAGATGGTCGCCCAAAATTAAAGATGGAATTCCAGTAGAAGGAGAAATGAGTGTCAGAATTACTTTTAAACCTAATAATTAATGGGGGATAGTCTTGTTGTTTATTTATTTATTTGATTTCTGCCATTCTTCAAATCTTTTACTCACTTCATTCCAGTTTACTACATTCCAGAAAGCATTGATGTATTCCGCTCTTTTATTTTGATATTTAAGGTAGTATGCATGTTCCCATACATCAATTGTTAAAAGAGGAAATCCTTTTTCAGATACTACATCCATCAATGGATTGTCTTGATTGGCTGTTGTAATGATTTTAAGTTTATTATCTTTTTCAGATACAATAAGCCATGCCCAACCGCTTCCGAAAACAGAAGTTGAAGCTTTATTAAAAGCTTCTTTAAAATTATTAAATGATCCGAAATTTTCATCAATTACTTTTGCTAATTCAGATGATATTACTCCGGTTTCAGGTGAAAGGTTGTTCCAGAAAATAACATGATTATAATAACCTCCTCCCATGTTTCTGACTGATGGTGAAGCTTTACTTACTTCAGAAAATATTTCTTCTAATTCTTTATTCTCAAGTTCAGTTCCGGTAATTGCTTTTATAAAATTGTCATAATATGTTCTGTGGTGTTTACTGTAATGAAGTTCCATTGTCTGGGCGTCTATGTAGGGTTCAAGTGAGTTGTATGCATAAGGTAATGCAGGAAACTCATGTTTAACTATAGGCTTATCATTAGCCTCAGATTTACTAACTGTAACATTTGTCAATATTATTGTTGTCATGATTACTAAGATTTTAAAATTTATTGTTTTCATTGTTTTAATTTTTTTGAATATAACAACGTGGATATACAAAAAGTTGAGTTAACATAAATATTAAGAATACTTGACTTGTAAAGAAACCTTTATTGTTTATTATTTACTTCTACAAAGTATTATTGAAGTGAAGTATTTTTAGATATTAAAAAATAAAAAGGCAGAATTCCACTTTTCATAGATTGAAATGGAATTCTGCCTTAAAATTTTAAATGTCTTATTATTGCTGAATATTAACTAATAGATTAAGTTCTTTTAACTGATCATCAGAGATTAATGAAGGAGCGTCCATCATAACATCTCTTCCGGTATTGTTTTTTGGGAAAGCAATTACATCACGAATTGAATCAAGCCCGGCAAACATACTTACAAGTCTGTCAAAACCGAAAGCTATACCAGCATGAGGAGGTGCACCATATTTGAAAGCATTCATTAGAAATCCAAATTGATATTGAGCTTGTTCAGGAGTAAAGCCTAAAAGACCAAACATCTTTGCTTGTAATCCGCTATCGAATATACGAACAGAACCTCCACCAATTTCAACTCCGTTTATTACCAGGTCGTATGCATTGGCTCTGACAGCTCCGGGATTTGTATCGAGTAAAGATATATCTTCAGGTTTTGGAGATGTAAAAGGATGATGCATCGCATGATATCTTCCTGTTTCTTCATCCCATTCAAGTAATGGAAAATCAACTACCCAAAGAGGTTTATAGACAGTTTTATCTACAAGACTCATTTGTTTTGCCATTTCTAGTCTTAGGGCTCCCATTTGAATACGTGTTTTATCTTTTTCTCCTGAAAGAATTAATATTAAATCTCCGGGTTTAGCATTACATGCTTCAGCCCATTTTTTGAGATCTTCTTCAGTATAGAATTTGTCTACAGATGACTTTAATGTTCCATCGATACCATAGCGTAAATAAACTAATCCTTTAGCACCAATCTGCTGTCTTTTTACATATTCAGTGAGGGCGTCTATTTGTTTGCGGGTATAATCAGCGCAGCCTTCAGCACAAATAGCAACAACTATTTCTGCTGAATTGAATACCTGAAAATCTTTACCTTTTGTAAGTTCCGTTATTTCATTAAATGTCATTTCAAAGCGGATATCCGGTTTGTCGCTTCCGTATTTTTCCATGGCTTCACTGTATGGCATCCTTGGAAATTCTCCCGGATCGAAACCTTTTATCTCTTTGAAAAGATGGCGTGTCATGCCTTCAAAAGTATTTAGAATGTCGTTTTGTTCAACAAAAGCCATCTCGCAATCAATTTGAGTAAATTCAGGTTGACGATCTGCCCTCAAATCTTCATCTCTAAAACATTTTACAATCTGATAGTATCTGTCAAATCCTGCAACCATAAGAAGTTGCTTAAGTTGTTGGGGCGACTGTGGCAATGCATAAAACTCACCTGGATTCATTCTTGAAGGTACTACAAAGTCACGGGCTCCTTCAGGTGTGGATTTAATCAGTACAGGAGTTTCTGTTTCAATAAAATTGAGAGAATCAAGATAATTTCTTACTTTGATTGCCATTTTGGAGCGAAGAATAAGGTTATCCCTAACTTCATCACGGCGTAAATCAAGATATCTGTATTTCATCCTTATCTCATCACCTCCGTCTGTATCATTCTGAATTGTAAATGGGGGGATTTCGGAAGGGCTTAATACCCTTATAGTTGATACTTCTATTTCAATTTCTCCGGTATCAATTTTATTATTTTTACTTTCACGTTCCCGAACAAAACCTTCAACCTGCAGAACAAATTCACGACCGAGCGAATTAGCTGAATTTTTTAGTTCCTCAGATGCTTTATCATCTATGACAAGTTGTGTAATTCCATATCTGTCACGAAGATCTAAGAAAGTCATAGCTCCAAGTTTTCTAACTCTTTGTACCCATCCAGCTAATGTTGTTTTTTCGCCGATGTTTTCGATTCTCAGCTGACCGCAAGTGTGTGTTCTGTACATAATTTGCTTGTTATATTTAAACGCCAAAAATAATAATTTAACCGCAACCAGATATTTGATTGAGGTTAAATTATTAAACTTCTTTAAGTTTCCATTTGCCTTTTTTGAAAAAATAATAAATAGACAGGGTCATTACTGATTCTGCAAATACTATTGCCAGAAACACTCCGTTTTGTTCCATTTTCAATATTTTAGAAAGAAACCATGCCAGAGGTATTTCAATTAGCCAGAAAGCTACAATATTTACGTAGAAAGGTGTCCTCGTATCTCCGGCTCCATTAATAGTATTTACAAGCACCATTCCTAATCCGTACAATATTAGTCCGATACTTACAATTCTTAAGCTATTTCCACCATAACTGATTATGTTTTTATCAGCTGAAAGGAGACTAATAAAGGATTCAGGCCAGGCAATGAGAAAAACTGAAATAATACCCATCAAAATCATTATTGTTCCTGATGCAATAATTGCTGATTTTTCAGCTCTGGTTGCCAGACCGGCACCTAAATTTTGGCCAACAAGTGTAGATGCTGCATTTGAAATTCCTAAACCAGGCAAAAGTACAAACATGATTATTCTTAAAGCAATTGTATAACCTGCAAGAACTTCGCTTCCAAATACAGCCACTATGCTCATAAGTATGATCCAGCTTGACTGACTTATTATGTGCTGACTAACTGTACCTATCGAAAGATTAAGTATGCGGCCGATCATTTTAAAATCAGGGTTAAGGTTAATTCCTAAAAGATTTATTTTGCTCTTACCTCTTAGCAAATAATAAAATTGCAAAAGTACAGCCATCCCTCTTCCTATAGTTGTAGCAACAGCTGCTCCTTGAACTCCCATTGCCGGAATTGGCCCTAAGCCAAATATAAAGATAGGGTCTAATATAATATTTATGCCATTGGCAAATAACAAAACTTTTAATGCAATAACAGGATTGCCTGAGCTTCGAAATATTGCATTGTTGATGAAAAGCATTAATATGACAAGATTGCTTCCAAACATTATTGTAGTATATGAAGACATTTCATTTACAATATTATCTGAAGCATTCATAAGCCTCAGCATGTCTTTTGAAAATAGAATTCCGGGAACTGCAATAATTATTGAAATTATAATTCCTGTTATAATAGCCTGATATGAGGATTTTGATGCTTTTTCGTACTTTTTTTCTCCTATTCTGCGACTCACTATTGCAGATGTAGCTACTGAAAGTCCTGAGGATATTGCATAGATTATTGTTATAATTGATTCAGTTAAGCCTACAGTTGCAATAGCATCTGCGCCAAGCTTACTTACAAAAAATATGTCTACGATAGCAAAAATTGATTCCATTAACATTTCAAGCACCATTGGTACTGACAGGAGAAAAACAGCGCGTTTTAAATTGCCCTGAGTATAATCATGCTCTTCTCCACGAAGAGCGTCTTTTATTTCAAGGAATAATTGTTTTATTTTATTTTTAGAGTTCATAATTTTAACTGATTTCGTTTTCGTTTTAGCAATAAATCTTGTTCACACATTAATGACTTGGCAATAGAATTATTGCCGGGTGTTGTAAACGGATTGGTTTTAAACACAATGGTTAGAAATGAAGTTTTCATAGAAATTCCTCCAAATTTTAATAGTTAATAAGAATATGAAATTATAAAATTCAAGAAAGAAAGAACAACGCTATTACAAACCGAATGATAGATAAATTCGGTCGTGCAAGGAGGGCACTATTTGCGCTGTATGTATTTTCATAAAAGTTTTTTTGCTTCCTTAAGAAACAAATGTAGAAAAATTATAAATTATTGGGACACAGTACGTCCATTTTTTAATGCTGTTTTAAAAAAATTAACATTAATTATAAAAAGATAAATATTCTATAAAATGCGGATTAATACAAAATAAAAACTAGAAATCAATAATCCCCATGCTACAACAGTAGCTATAACCAAAAAATGAACTGTATAATTTTTTTTCCATTCATTTTTCCCTTGATGTGCTTCCCTGTTCATACAAAACCTTTTAAAATGATCCTCTTTTATACCTCTTATTTTAAGTCTTTCCCCAAAGACTTGTTTAGGTTATAAAAATATAATTTTAAATGAGCAAAATTCATGACAAATGAAATATTTTCTGCTTAAAAACAAGTTATACAACACATTATATACTTATTTGTCAAATATTGAGCTTATGTTAATGTCCCATTTTAGGAAATAATATTAATAATTGGGAATTTACAAAGTGCTATATTTGTAGAAAACAATATTATGATACAGGTGTTTGATGATGAATACTTTATGAAGAAAGCGTTGGAAGAAGCAAAAGAAGCTTATCTTGAGGGAGAAGTTCCTGTTGGATGTGTAATTGTTTCCGGAAATAAAATTATTGCCAGATCACATAACCTAACTGAAAAGCTTAATGATGTTACTGCTCATGCAGAAATGCAAGCCATTACTTCTGCTGCAAATCAGTTAGGCGGCAAATACCTGACTGATTGTACTATATATGTATCTGTTGAGCCTTGCGTAATGTGTGCAGGTGCTTTATCCTGGGCTCAGATAAAAAAAATCGTATTTGGTGCTTCAGATGAAAAGAAAGGATTCCTAAAATATTCTTCTGAAATTTTACATCCTAAAACTAAAGTTGTAAAAGGGATAATGGAAAAGGAATGTTCTTTGCTTATGAAGAACTTTTTTATCGAAAGGCGATAAAAAGTTTAAAAAATGTTGCATAGGTTTTTTTATATTCACAAGAAAACAATATATTTATAGTCAATTATTTATCGACTATTTATTAACCCCTAATTAATTTTAATGGCAAAAAAGACTATCAATGTCAAAGTTAGAGTTTTCATTGAAGAAATGCTTAGCTATTATCAATGGGACAATTCTTACGGAACAATTGACAAGCCATTCCCTGCTGAATCTTTTTATTTACTGGAAGCCCCAAAGGCCAAATTTACAGGTCCTTTAAAGGATATTCTGGTTTTTGAAAATGATACAGAATTCCATTGGAACATTGAATCAGGAGCAGGCGGCATTGTTAATTTTGTAGATCTTAACGGTGATTCTCAGCTCGATTTGCAGATGATCACCAGCTCTCCTTCCCAAAAGAAATGGGATAAAACAATCAAAAACGCTCCTCAGATGGATGATAAAGGTAAAATCAAGTTTCTGCCAAAAGATAAAGAACATAAGGATGGCAGTCTTAAAAAAGAATTTGTTTTTGCCACTACTGACTCTGTTCCTGAAGATGCTGTTATGAAATATTCAATTCTTTTTGAATTTAAAGATCAAAAAGATAAATTGAAGTATGGATTTGTTGATCCCTTTGCTGGCGGTGGTATCCCACCACCACCACCACCACCCTAACCGTAATATCATAAAATTTAGAGGTTGAATGAGGAGAATTTTTTATTTATTTTTGTTAGTACTAACATTTGTTTCTGCATTGGGTCAATCTTTAAGTAAAGTTGATTCCCTAAAAGTACGTCTGAATAATTATAAGTCGATAGATAATAATAGGGCAAGATTATTGTTAAATCTTGCCTATTTTTGTAATTCTTATGAAGCCTTGAATTATGGGGCTGAAGCTATCTCCGTTTCTCAAAAAATCAAAAACAAAGAGTATGAAGCTATGGCATGGGAATATTGCGGATCTAAACACAGATTACTCGGCAATTATCTTGATGCAATAAACTCTTATATCAAGTCTTCAGAATTATTCAGGGAGCTTGATATGAAAAAAAGAGAAGCCTATACTTATTTTTACCTCGGAACTACTTTTTCTGCAAATAATGACAATGTTAATGCCCTCAAATATATGAGGCGAAGTATTTCCATGTTTACAACTTTAGGTGACAGTTTAATCTTGTCAGATATATTTTTAAATATTGGAGAAACATTTCGCATCGTTAATATGCTCGATAGTGCGGAATATTATTTTTATAAAGCATTAAAGCTTAAAGATTTTTTTAATGACGATTTAGGAAAACTATTAATTATTGGCAATATTGGACTTGTTCATTCTGACCAGGGAAAAACTGAATTAGCCAAAAGTGAAATTAGTTCGGCAATAGAAGTGTTTAGTAAAATGGGGGATTCTTATCTTACTTCTTATTTTCAAAGTGAAATGGCCAATATTTTTATCGAAGAAGGTGATAAAAATAAAGGCGAAAATCTATTACTGCAAAGTTTTGAAATAGCTAAGAATGATGGACTTAAAGAACAAATAAGGGATATAAGCCTAAAATTAGCTGAGTTTTATGAGAAGGAAAGGGATTTCAAAAAAGCTTTAAATTACCAGAAACAATTTAAAATTTATAATGATAGTCTTAAAGATGTTGAAACTGTCAGGGCAATGGAGCAGCAGCAAAGCAAGTTCGAACAGGTAAAACTTGAAAAGGAAATAACGAGCTTAAATAAAATTAATAAGCTTCAAAGAAATATTTCTTTAATGCTTGCTTTAGGGGTTGCAATTGTTACTGTATTTACATTTTTCTTATTGAGATTGTTCAGAATCTCCAAAAAAACTAATAGAGAACTGAGTATTCAGAAACAGCTTCTGGAGAAAAGAGAAAAAGAAAAAGCTCTTCTTCTCAGAGAACTTAACCATCGTGTTAAAAATAACCTCCAGATGGTTGCAAGCCTGTTAAACCTGCAAGCCCGACAGTTAAAAGGCCATCCAGCGGCTGAAGCCCTTATATCATGTAAATACAGGGTTGAATCTTTGACATTAATGCATAGAAAATTATACAGAGATGATGTAGACACTACGATAGATCTTAAGGATTATATTGAGGAATTATCTAACAACCTTGTTATGAATTTTGGATCAGAATTTCAACTGAACCTTAAACTGGAATCTTTAAAAATTAATATTGATAAAGCAATTCCTCTTGGTTTAATAATGAACGAAATAATTACAAATTCCCTTAAATATGGGAAAAATGATAATCCATTACCAAAACTTTCTATTTCTGTTGAAAATATAGATTCTAAGGTATTTCTAAATATTGGGGATAATGGGAAGGGATTACCAGAAGGTTTCGACTGGAGATCATCTGATTCATTCGGATTAAAACTTGTTCATTCTTTAGTTTTACAACTGGAAGGAGAAATTGATTATGAAGGTGATGTTGGAAGCAAATGGTTATTAACTTTGGATAAAAATAAACTTCTATAAGTATGGATAATCAGATAAGGATATTAATTGTTGAAGATGAGTTCATGATATCTGAGGATATTGCTATGAGACTTCTTGATTTTGGCTATTCAGTAGCCGGAGTGGCTCCTTCTGCAACGAAAGCGCTTTCAATCCTTGAAAATGAAAATGTTGACCTTGCTTTACTTGATATAAATATTAAGGGAGATATGGACGGGATTGAACTTTCTAAAATTATTAATAGTAAATATAAAATACCCTTTATTTTTCTTACTTCATTAGCAAATAAAACAGTTTTTGAAAGGGCAAAGGAGTGTCAGCCTTCTGCATATATAATAAAACCTTTTAACGACCGACAAATGCAAATTTCTGTTGAGCTTGCTCTTCAAAATTATGCTGAAGGTAAAAGAATTGATAATTTAAATTCTGGAATGACTTACAATCAGAATGGGAATTCTGTCTTACCTATTAATAATGCTCTCTTTATAAAAAAAGATTCACATTTTGAAAGAGTTAACTTTGAAGATATTTTGTATCTTGAATCTGAAACAGGATATACCACTATACATACCCGGAAAAAAAAATATTTGTACTCGTCTGTTTTAAAGTCATTCGAGGAAAAACTTCCTACATCTATTTTCAAGAGAGTTCACAGGTCTTATGTGATAAACATAAACAATGTTACAGGTTTTGGCGGTAATTGTATTTTTATAGATGATGTAACAATCCCCGTTAGTAAAAATGTAAGGGATGAAATATTTAAACTTTTTAATTTACTGTGATTATTTATCACTTATTCATGTGCTCTTTGTAAACTCTTTTCAACCAAGGCAAAAGTAATAATATGATAATAAAAGCTGCAGCTGTTAGTATGGCATTTGTCAGGAAGAAATATGATTTCTTTTCAAACAGATCCCACATTCCTGATAGTATTCCTGATAATTTATTTCCTATTGAAGTTGATAAAAACCAACCTCCCATCATTAAAGCTGCAATCCGTTTTGGAGCGAGCTTTGATACAAGTGATAATCCCATTGGACTAAGGCAAAGTTCGCCAACCGTTATTACCCCGTAAACACCAAATAACCATCCTACAGAAGCTTTTTCTAAACCATTGGAGCTAATTATTGCCGCAACAACCATTACCAACCATGATATGGCAGAAATCAACATTCCTAATGCAATTTTACCGGGGGTTGAAGGTTCTTTCTTTCTTCTCCCAAGAAAATTAAAGAAAGCTACAACCAATGGTGTAAGTAATACTACAAAAAAAGGATTTATTGATGCCTGAAGCTCAGTTGGCCATAATGATAATTTTCCATATTGAGATGAAGATTCTTCTTTAATATTTTTCCACTCACTTTCTGTTATATCAGCTGGTTTACCTGTCAGATTACCAACGGGCAACTCGTCAGTATAATTGAAAAAATAATAACTTGGGCCGGATTTAGTTCCCAAATCTTCTCCATGAAGACCTAATACTTTGTTTTCGCGTGGCACAGTTGACACTTCTTCAACACTTGCAATAGTATTAATTACTTTCTCCATTTTTGGACCAAGCTCTCTGTCTGTATTATTCTTTGCCCAATAAGTCAACGCGGATCCATTTTGATGAAATACTGCCCAAAAGATTATAACTACTCCAAAAATTGAAAGCAAAGCTGCGATTCTTGGTTTTTCATCTTTGGAGGCTGTCCTCATAATATTAAAAAAGAAATATATTACCGGCAAACAGAAGAAAATGAATGCATCTGTTGAATCGGAGCCAAATATGTTATTTGGGATTATCCATCCTACAAGTGCAGCTCCAAAAGCAGGTAAAAAGAGTGTTAGTAATATTTTACCAAAAGAAATATCGTTTTCACTTTTAGGTGATATCTTATCTGCTTCCTTAATCTCAGGCGTTTTCCAATTGCCTATTGCAAACCAAATTATACCTATTATCATGCCAAATCCGGCAGCTGCAAATGCCCATCCCCAGCCGTATGTTAATCTTAACCAGGCAGCAACGAAATTACAGATGAATGCTCCAATATTGATGCCCATGTAAAAAATGTTATATCCTGAATCCTTATATTTTTCATATTCAGGTTTTTCATAAAGCTTTCCTAATAATACTGAAACATTAGGTTTAAACATTCCGTTACCCAATATTATTAAAAGAAGTGAAATGTAGAATGAAGTCATGCTGTCAGGAATTGAAAGACCTATATATCCGGCTGCCATTAACAACCCCCCGATATATATTGACTTTCTGTAACCTAAAAGTCTGTCTGCAATGAGCCCTCCGAAAAATGGTGTTAAATATACTAATGCCAGATAAGTGCCGTAAATATCGGCAGCCTGCATATTGCTTAATCCAAGTCCTGCAAATTTAGCCGTCTCAGGTGCAATCATGTACAAAGTGAATATTCCCAGCATCAGATAATAACCGAAACGTTCCCACATTTCAGTGAAAAAAAGGATCATAAGTCCTTTTGGGTGTTTTCGAGAACTCATACAGTTTTTTTATTTTATACCTTTCATCATCTTGTTCAATATTGGAGATATAGCCATTAGTATAGCAGATGCTATTAAAGTTTCTATAGCAATAAACCAAAATAATGGCAGGTCGAATTTTTCTACTATTGATTTTAATGAAGCTGCCAGATAATTTCCAAATGCAAATGATCCCATCCAAACTCCCATCATGGTAGATGCTAACTTAACAGGGGCTAGTTTTGTCACCATTGAAAGTCCTATAGGTGACAAGCAAAGTTCTCCCCATGTGTGAAGCAAGAATACCATGATAAGCCACAAAGGACTTACCTTTACAGTTCCTCCCTGTGTAGCATCAAATGCAAACGCCATTACAAAGAATCCAATGCTCAGACATAACATTCCCCATCCAAATTTTAATGGTGTGCTTGGATTGAGCTTAATTTTATCCAGAAAAGCCCATAACAAAGTAAACAGTGGCGCAAATGCAACTATAAAAATTGCATTGAATGTTTGAAATAAAGTAACAGGTATTTCAAAGTTCCCAATCATCCTGTTTACATTATCTCTTGCAAAAAGACTGAATGTACCTCCGGCCTGCTCAAATCCACTCCAGAAAAATATATTGGCAAGAGCCAGAATGAATATTACCCCAACACGACTCCACTCATCCTTACCTTTTGTATTTTTTCCGATATTTAAAGCCAGATACCCTATTCCAATAACTGCAGCTGAGATAACTATAATTTTCCGGGCAATATCAGGTAACACTTTCCAGCCTAACATAAATCCTATTACCAAAGCAACTGTCCCTATATAAAATATAGCAACATCAAGATTGTCTTTTGTTGTAAGTTTTGTTTTTTCCCTTTTGTATTTAGGGGGCATACCTGTTGCTCCAAGAGCACTATGCGAAAAATAAAACCAGGTAAATCCGATTAACATAGCAATAGCAGCAGCCAGAAAACCATATTGCCAAGCTATCTTCTCTCCTAACGGGCCTGCAATAAATGGTCCTAAAGTTGCTCCAATGTTGATACCCATATAGAAGATAGTAAATGCTCCGTCACGACGTGTATCTTTAGGATGATAAAGCTCTCCAACCATTGTCGATATATTGGGTTTGAAGAAACCATTTCCGCAAACCAGAATTCCCAGACCCATGTAAAAAATTGTCTGCTTTAGCTCAATTGCTTCAGGTTTCATCGATGCGGCAAAGGCCAGAAATAACTGTCCGGTTGCCATAGTAAGTGCACCTATATATATTGATTTTCGTTGGCCAAGTATTCGGTCTGCAAGCATTCCTCCAATTATTGGAGTTACATATACCAATGCAGTAAAAATGCCATAAACCGCTAAGGCTGAATTTTCATCAAGTCCAAAACCTCCTGTGGCTAAGGTAGCTGTTAGGAATATTGTGAGAAGAGCTCTCATTCCGTAATAATTGAAGCGCTCCCACATTTCAGTTGCGAAAAGTGTAAACAACCCTATTGGGTGCCCAAAGAATGCAGTATTCTTATCTCTTGTCATAAATTAAGTGTTAAGGTAACTGGTTTTGTATGCTATAAAAATAATCATTAAAAATTAATGTTTTAAAATTATTTTTACTTATCAAAATTGTACCCAAATTGTAAAACACTAACCTAAATTTTCATGATACATCTCATGAAATCAAATTAAGATTATTAATAAAATAATTTAGAATTCTTATTAATTTTGAAAGGATAGCAACAAATGGCATAATGAAAATTTTTCCTGTATCTAAAATTGCTGAAATTGATAATTATACCATCCTGAATGAGCCAATATCAGATATAGATCTGATGGAACGGGCTGCCGGAAGGATTGCAGATTATATTATTCAAAAAACAGTTTTTCAAGGTGAATTAATGGTTTTTTGCGGTCCGGGCAATAACGGAGGTGACGGATTAGCTGTTGCCAGATTGCTTGCTGAACTTGATTCCAGATTTTCTGTTACTGTTTTCATTCTAGATACAGGAAAACCATTATCTGGTTCGTCTGCCATTAATCTCCGTAGACTTAATGATCAGACAAAGTCTTCAGTGTATTTTATCAGAGGTGATGAAGACATAAATATCGAAAACTCTTGTGTATTGATAATAGACGCTCTTTATGGCAGCGGACTAAACAGGCCACTTGACTATTGTACCTCATTGCTTATTCAGAAAATCAATGAATCAGATGCTTATGTCATTTCTATTGATATTCCTTCCGGACTTATGGGTGAAGACAATTCTGACAATATACCTGATAACATTGTTAAAGCTGATAAAACACTTACTTTTCAATTTCCTAAATTGAGTTTTCTTTTTTCTGAAAATGAAAAGTATACAGGTGAATGGGAAATACTCGATATTGGTTTACATGAGGATGCAGTAACGAATATCGAAACCCCTTTCTATTTAACTGAAATGAACAACATAAAGCCTTTATTTAAAACGAGAAACAAGTTTTCGCATAAAGGGAATTATGGTCATGCACATATTATATCAGGTGCTTTTGGGAAAATGGGTGCTGCAATACTATCTTCAAAAGCCTGTCTTCGATGTGGAATAGGTCTGCTTACTACTCATATCCCTTCTAAAGGAGTTTCAGTTTTGCAGGTCGCTGTTCCTGAAGCAATGACAAGTATTGATGAATCTGCATATATTTTCACAGGTGCAAAAGATATCTTCAGATACAATGCTATTGGAATAGGACCGGCTATCGGTACTGACACCGATACTCAGAAAGCTTTTATATCTCTTGTTAAAGAAACCAAAATACCCCTTGTAATTGATGCGGATGCTATTAACATTATTTCTTTGAATAAAGACTTGTTGCCATTGTTACCCGAAGGATCAATTCTTACTCCTCATCCTAAAGAGTTTGAACGTCTTGCCGGTTTTTCTGAAAATTCTTATGTACGTCTTTCTAAGGCATTGATGATGGCTGAGAAATATAAGATTTTTATAATTTTAAAAGGTGCTTATACTTCTGTAGTTTGTCCCGACGGCAATATATTTTTTAACTCAACAGGTAATCCGGGAATGGCAACTGCCGGTAGTGGAGATGTTTTAACAGGTATTATTACTGCTCTTATGGCACAGGGCTATTCTTCTAAAGACTCAGCTGTTGCCGGGGTTTTTTTACATGGTCTTGCAGGTGATATTGCTATAAAAAAAACAAGCATGATATCTTTAATTGCCTCTGATATTATTGAAAGTCTAGGGGAGGTTTTCAAAATTTTTGAAATATAATATTAGCAGGTTTATTATCGTTAGATTTTAAGTATTTTGCAATAATATTAAAGTGATAATAATTTTAAAATATAAGACATGAAAATAAATAAGGTAATTGTAACTATTTTGATATTATCTATTTTACCCTTGATTGCTTCAGCTCAAAAGGATGATAAAAAGAAACAGACGGCTACTCAGGTTGTTACTCCGATAATTGATGAAGGTTTGATTTACTTCTTGCCAAGAACCGGAATATCTGTTAAGGTTAATGTGGCAAAAAAACAGTTTGCTCCGGGACCTTATTACAAATGGGCAGACAAATTTCTTGGTTATAAAGATGCAAAAGGCGTAGCATCTGATGATTTTGATTTGGTAAGTATTACTGTAGAACCTATAAGTGAGGCCGATCCAAATTTTGTTTACAGGACAACGGGGATACTAGCTTCTACTATTTCATTACGCAGTGATGGAGTTATTACCGGTATAAATACTGAAACAAATGTAAATCAAAGCATAGAAATTGGTAATGACCTCTTGAATTATAATGAATTGCCTTCAATTATTTTCCCCGATTGTTCATCGGATGAATATTACGATACTGAAATTAATACTGCTACCGGTGAAGAAAAAACAACTTATAAGCCTGAAGAAGTTAAGGCAAGAGAAGCAGCAGATTATCTTTTTAAAATCAGACAGAAAAGAGCTTTTATTTCAAATAGCACAAATGATGATCTTCCTAGAGATGGTGAATCATTTAACGCTTTTCTTAGAAAATCTCAAAAAATGGAAAATGAATATCTGTCTCTTTTTCTGGGAAAGACATTCACCTCTGAGCAGGAATTTATTTTTTTCTTTTTCCCCGGAGAAGAAAGTGTTAAAAATGAAGTGCTTTTCCGTTTTTCAGATGATAGGGGAGTACTTCCTAAAAGTGATATTTCAGGAAAACCTGTTATTCTTGAAATGACTAAGGATCAGAAAGTGATCTCTGAAATTAAAAAATTCAATACAGTATCTGAATCTGATAGTGAGTCAGGATTGTTTTACAGAGTTCCTGTATATTCATCAATTATTCTTACAGATGGGATTAATCAATATTACTCCGGACGTATTCTTGTTTCACAGTTTGGTATAGTTACTTCAATTCCCGAGATGCTCCTCGATGGAAATTATAAAATTGAATTTGATCATATTACCGGAGCTATAAAGAATTGCTCCAAAATAAAACAGTAATTTTATTATGAGTGAAGAAATAAGAAATATTGAACCCAAACAACTTTGGGAAAATTTTTATCAGCTGACTAACATTCCCCGACCATCGAAAAATGAAATGAAAGCCGCTTTATTCATTAAGGAGCTGGGCAAGAAACTTAATCTCGAAACTTCAATTGATGAAATTGGTAATGTAATTATCAGAAAACCTGCTTCTCCTGGTCTTGAAAATCTTAAGGGGGTTATCCTTCAGGCTCATGTTGATATGGTACCTCAGGTAAATAATGATAAAGTTTTTGATTTTTCAACAGATTCGATAGATGCATTTATTCAGGATGGATGGGTTACTGCCGATGGTACAACTCTTGGTGCGGATAATGGAATAGGTGTCGCTGCTATTCTTGCAATTCTTGAATCTAAAGAAATTCAGCATGGTCCTATCGAAGCACTTATTACAGTGGATGAAGAAACAGGCTTATCAGGTGCTTTTGCCCTGAAACCCGGAATGCTTAAGGGTGAAATTCTTATAAACCTCGACAGTGAAGATGAAGATGTAATAAGCATTGGTTGTGCGGGTGGAGTGAGCGTTACTGCAAGCTGGCACTATGAAGACGATTGTGACGTTACAGGTGACACAGCTTATAAAATTTCAGTTTTAGGTTTAAAAGGAGGCCATTCCGGATTAGATATTCATCTGGGAAGAGGCAATGCTTGCAAGATTACAGGTAGAATTTTAAAGAAGGTAATCAGAGAATGTTCTTGCCGGCTTGCTTCTATTAATTGTGGCAATATGAGAAATGCAATTCCTCGAGAAGGTGAAGCTGTTATTACAATCAAAAAAGACCAATCGGATAAATTTTTGAAGCTGATTAGCAATATGCAAACTGTTTTAATGAACGAACTCGGATTAACTGAACCGGATCTTAAAATTCAGGCAGAAACAATAAATATGCCCTCTAAATTAATCCCTGTAATGATTCAGGACGATGTTGTGAATGCAATTTGTGCTGCCCGTAATGGTATTATCAGAATGAGTGATTCAATGCCCGGGGTAGTAGAAACTTCTTCTAATTTTTCAGTAGTTGATTCTTCTGAAGGGAAAATTGATTTTCTATGCCTTACCCGTAGTTTTATCGATTCTGCACGTGATGGAGTAGCTTCTTCGCTTGAAAGCTGTTTCCAGCTGGCAGGTGCTAAAGTGGAAACCGTCGGCTCATATCCGGGTTGGAAACCAAACAGAAATTCAGAAATATTATCTGTCTTTCGTGAAGTTTACAATAGTAAAAAAGGTGTTTATCCTAATGAAGTTGCAATGCATGCAGGACTTGAATGTGGTGTTTTTCAAGGTGTTTATCCTGAATGGGATATGATTTCATTTGGACCTACTATCAAATTTCCTCATTCCCCTGATGAAAAAGTTAATATTAGTTCTGTGAAAAATTTCTGGGAAATATTAGTTGAAGTTTTAAAGAAAGTACCTAAAACTAAATAAATTATTGATTTCTCTTATTCATAGTCATTGCGAACGAAGTGAAGCAATCTCTTCTTCTAATGGACAGATTGCCGCGCTGCGCTCGCAATGACCCTGGTAACAACAGATTGCCACGCTACGCTCGCAATGACCCTGGTAACAACAGATTGCCACGCTACGCTCGCAATGACCCTGGTAACAACAGATTGCCACGCTACGCTCGCAATGACCCTGATGACACCAGATTTGATCTGTAAGTTATTTCATAATTATTGTCTGCTCCCTGTTAGGTCCTACAGAAACAATTGAAACTTTTACCCCTGTTTTTTCTTCAATAAACTTAATATATGAAGCAAACTGGACTGGGAATTGATCTTGAGAAGAAACCTTAGTGAGGTTGCATTTCCATCCGGGAAGTTCTACATAAACAGGTTCAACATTTTCATCCAATTCGTAAGGAAATGTAGATATTGTTTCTCCTTTTATTTTATATGCTGTGCAAATTTTGATTGTATCAAATTCGTCAAGTACATCAGCTTTCATCATAATAAGGTCAGTAACACCATTAATCATAACTGAATAGTTAAGGGCTACAAGATCAAGCCAGCCGCAACGTCGCGGACGTCCTGTTGTTGCTCCGTATTCATTTCCCTTTCTGCGTAATTCTTGTCCTGTTTCATCGAACAACTCTGTGGGGAATGGACCGGAACCTACTCTTGTACAATAAGCTTTAAATATACCAAATACCTTTCCGATTGTACCGGGAGCAATTCCTAATCCGGTACAGGCTCCTGCACAAATTGTATTTGAAGATGTTACAAAAGGATACGAACCAAAATCAATATCGAGCATTGTGCCTTGTGCACCTTCTGCGATTATCGTTTTCCCTTCTTTAATAGCCTCGTTAAGATATGTTTCACTGTCAATAAATGTAAATTTCTTTAACACTTCCAGGCCTTCAAACCACTCGTTTTCAAAAGCTTCGAGTTGTTCTTTATAATCGTAATGATATAAACCTTCAAGTAAAACAATATGCTGATTCTTGAGCTTATTGTATTTTTCATCAAAATTTGAAAGTATATCTCCAACACGCAACCCTTCGCGACCTATTTTATCACGATAAGTCGGTCCGATTCCTTTTAATGTTGAGCCGATTTTAGTATCACCTTTTGATGATTCCGAAGCAGCATCAAGCAATCTGTGTGTAGGGAGTATCAGGTGGGCTTTCTTTGAAATATATAGGTTGTTTGAAATATCAAATCCAATCTTCTTAATAGAATCAATTTCTTTCTTAAAAATGGCAGGATCGAGTACTACACCGTTTCCAATAACATTAACTTTATTTTCCCTGAATATTCCACTGGGTATTGTATGCAGTACCTGTTTGATGTTGTTGAACTCAAGAGTATGACCGGCATTTGGACCACCCTGAAATCTTGTTATTACATCATAATTCGGCGTAAGGACATCAACTACTTTACCCTTACCTTCATCGCCCCATTGCAGGCCTAACAATACATCTACTTTAGTCATTTTATCTTTTTAATTATCAGATATACACAAAAAGAAAACGGTCTATTCCAAAACATTTCGGAATAAACCTGCCAGGTAATATTACATATTGGTTTTGGCGCTCAAAATTAACAATTCATATGGGAAATACAAAATAAAAAGTCCTTAGCTGTTAGTATATTATTTCACCTTCTCTCCATAAATATAAAGTGAATGATGCGACAGACTAAAATTATTGTCTTTGCAAGCATCTTCAATAATCTGACGGATGCGGGGATCAAAGAATTCTGTAACTGTTCCCGTATTAACATCAATCATGTGATCATGAGTCTCTGAAGCAAATGCTTTTTCAAATTGGGCAATATTTTTTCCAAATTGATGCTTGATTACCAATTTACAGTTTAAAAGCAATTCAATAGTGTTATACAGTGTAGCACGACTAACATGATATTTCTGATTCTTCATCGAAGTATATAATGTCTCTACATCGAAATGTCCATTATGTGAATAAATTTCATCTAAGATTGCAAATCTTTCCGGGGTTTTTCTAAAAGCATTCGTCTCAAGATAATCAGTAAACATCTTTTTCACTTTTGCTTTTAACTTCAGATTATTCATGATATACAGAATTGATTTCTACAAATATAATGAAATGAATTTCCAAATAAAAAGAATAAAAACCTAAAACAAGCCTCTGTTTTATGAAAATTCAATGCGTTCTACTACTTCTGTTCCTTTAACTTTTGAAAGTTCCCCGATAATGTTATTCAAGTCATCAGTATTGTGGATATATAAGTCTATTGTTCCGGTAAATACACCTTCATCGGTGTCAAACCTTACTGTTCGCATATTGACATTATGATCCTTTGAGATTATACCGGTTATCTCGCTGGCTATTCCGATACGGTCAAAACCTTTTATATATATCCTCGATAGATATGAGTTAATTTTAAACTGTTTCCATTTGGCAGATAATATTTTATCTCCTTCACTGGTCATAAGTCTTACTGTTTCATTACATGATTTCTTATGAATGACAACTATATTGTTTTCATCAATAAAGCCGATAACATCATCTCCGGGAATAGGATTACAACATCTGGCCAGCCTGAAATTCTTTTCAATATTTTCTTCACTGATGATATAAGGTTCCTTTTTATTGGGGGCACCTGTTTCAGGCTCTGTTTTTTTCCTCCTGCCAATGCTTAATTTCCAGTATTTTACAAGTTTACTTTCTTCTTTCTTTTCGTTAAGAATCTCATCTATCTGTGAAAGCGAAATAAATCCTAATCCAACCTGAGCATACATTTGTAACTTTGAATCAAGCTTGAAATGATCGAGCAGGGTAGTTATTGTCTCATTAGTAGGGAATCTGTTTAACTTCTTAAGCTCTGTCTCAATCATCTGACGACCTTGTTCAATATGTTGATTTTGCTCCGTTTTGAAAGCATCCTTAACCTTTTGCTTGGCTTTGGCTGTTGTAACAACATCAAACCAATGTGACTGGGGTCTTTGTTTTTCTGATGTTAAAATTTCAATCTGGTCTCCACTCTTAAGCTGATGACTTATTGGTACAAGCTGGTGGTTTATCTTTGCACCTATACACTTGTTCCCCAAGTCAGTATGTATCTCAAATGCAAAATCAAGTACAGTAGATCCCTTGGGCAGTGTTTTCATTTCTCCCTTTGGAGTAAATACAACTATCTCAGAGCTAAAGAGGTTAAGTTTAAAATCATCAAGAAATTCAAGTACATCTGATTCCGGATTTTGAAGCATCTCCCGTATTCGCTCTATCCATTTGTCAAGTTCCCCATCATGAGAAGAATCACCTTTGTATTTCCAATGAGCTGCAAATCCTCGTTCGGCAATTTCATTCATCCTTTCACTCCGTATCTGTACTTCTACCCACTTTCCTTCCGGCCCCATTACTGTAACATGCAGTGCCTCATAGCCGTTAGCCTTTGGCATTGTAACCCAATCCCGTATTCTGTCCTGTTTATAGTTATATATCGATGTTACTATCGAAAATATCTCCCAGCACTTTCTCCTTTCATCTGTCTTTTCATTGCATTTGAAAATAATCCTTATTGCAAGTAAATCATATACTTCATCAAAAGATACTTTCTTTACCTGCATCTTTTTCCATATCGAATAAACAGATTTTGGACGCCCTTTTACAGAAAATTCAAAATTCTCTTCTTTTAATTTTTCTTCAATAGGATTGATAAACTGGTTAACCAAATATGTTCGGTGCTCCTCTTTATCACGAAGCTGTAACGATATTTCTTTATATTGATCAGGAAATTTGTATTTCAAACTTAAATCTTCAAGCTCCGATTTTATGGCATACAATCCAAGGCGATGGGCAAGGGGAGCATAAATATAAAGGGTTTCTCCCGAAATTTTCAATTGCTTGTTGGGAGGCATTGAATCGAGTGTTCTCATATTATGAAGCCTGTCAGCTATTTTTATGAGAATAACCCTTACATCATCAGAAAGGGTCAAAAGCATCTTTCTGAAGTTTTCTGCCTGAAGATAGTCAAATTCACCCTCTAGCTTTGTCAACCCGTCAACTATCATTGCTATCTTTTCACCAAACAGGCTCTTTATATCTTCAAGTGTGTAATCTGTATCTTCGACTACATCATGCAATATCGATGCTACTATTGACTTTGTACCCAGACCAATTTCCTTTGCTACTACTGTTGCAACCGATAATGGATGAAGAATATAAGGTTCTCCGGAACGCCTTCTTACACCTTCGTGTGCTTTATTGGCAAAATCAAATGCTTTTTGAATCAACTCCAGATTATCATGAGACATACTATGTTTGTACGACTTTAATAAATTGTCGTAAGCTTCATTTATTTGCCTTTTATCTAATTCCGAATGTTGTGCCATATATTTTTCAAGAAACAAAACAATTCTCCTTCAAAAATAGTCGAATGAAATTATAATTCCTCTGATTTTTTAAAATTCAATCAGAATAAAGGTAGATTATTTATTCTTTTCCTGATTTCTTCAATGTGAAAAAGATTTGGTATTCCTGCATTAATTCCTGCTTCCAGATCAGAATCCTTATCCCCGATTAAAACTGACCTGCTGAGATCTAAATCCAACTCTTCAGTTGCCCTTAATATCATTCCCGGATTAGGCTTTCGACATTCACAATAGCCGGTAAAATCAGGATGATGAGGGCAATGATATATTTTATCAATCTTTATGCCCCTTTCATAGAATTGACATGTCATCCAATCATTCAAAATTTTAAGATCTTCTTCGGTATACTTTTCTCTGGCTATTCCTGCCTGATTTGTGATTACTATTATTTTATATCCATTTTGTTGATAGAAATTGCAGATGTTAAATATTTCCGTAATGAAAACGAAATCTTCTATTTTATACAGGTAATTTATTTCTTCATTAATTACACCGTCTCGATCTAAAAATAAAGCAGGAGTCATTCGTTTTCCTATTTAAAATATGAGCATGCAATTTTATAGTCTTCAGGGATTCCAATGTCAATAAAGTATTTGTCAGAAATAAAGGCATTGAAATTCAATTCGTTGAATTTCATTTCAAGAAAATCTTTCTCAAAAGAGAATTTATTCTGATATTCTTCAAGTTTTATTTTACCGGGGGTAAGCAGGTATGTTCCCCCGTTTATAAATCCTTCTGAAGTGGGTTTCTTTTCAAAAAAGCCGTTTATTTTATTTTCAATGAATGTTACTGTACCATAACGATCAAAGTTTTTAAGCTTTTTTACTGCAATACTTACATCTGAATTCAATTTTAAGTGTGATTCCATCATTTCATTAAAATCAACATCAAAATATGTATCACCATTAAGGATAAATATATTGTCAGTATTACACATTGAAATTGCTTTTTTGATTGCACCTCCTGTTCCAAGCGGAGTTTCTTCAATGCAATATTTCAGCTCAATATTTTTAAAGGAATTACCGAAGTAGGATTCTATCTTTTCATATTTATGACCAACCGATAAAATAACCCTTTTAAAATTGTAAGATGATAATTGTTCCAATAAAATTTCTAGGAAGGGTTTTCCATTTACCGGAGCCATTGGTTTAGGCAAGTCAGGTATCAGATGTGAAAGCCGCGTTCCAAGACCACCGGCAAGAATTACAACATCACTATCCATTGCTGAATAGATTTTTTTCTACAAATTCACAGATGATATGGCCAACCATTATATGTGCTTCCTGAATGCGTGGTGTATCTGTCGAAGGAATCATGATTGATATATCTGCATAATTTTTCATTTCTCCTCCTGAAGAGCCTGTGAAGGCAATTATTTTCATCCCAATTTCACGGGCTGTTTTAAATGCTTCAACTATATTTTTTGAATTCCCGGATGTTGATAGTCCTATTAGTACATCTCCTTTTTTCCCGGTTGATTTTATGTATCGTGCAAAAACTTTTTCAAAATTATAATCATTACCAACAGCTGTGATAAAAGACGTGTTTACATGACATGCTTCTGCTTCAAGTGGATCGCGATCTATATAAAACTTACCCGATAACTCGGCGGCAAGATGTTGAGCATCTGCTGCACTGCCTCCGTTGCCACAAAAAAGTACTTTGCCTTTGTTCTTATATGTTTCTGTAATTAAGGAAATTGAATCATTGATTTTATTCAATATTTTTTCATCCTCAAGAATTGATTTCTTTACAGCTATTGATTCTATTATCCTACTTGATATCATATTATTTAACTTTCCAGGAAGTTAATCCCATTTTGCTAAAGTTAAAGTTTTTTACTGTTCCTCCAAAACCAGAAAGTGTCTCAATCACTTTATGACGTGTATTTCCGGGGCAATAGAAAAACATAAATCCTCCTCCTCCTGCTCCCGATACTTTTCCGCCTGTTGATCCGGCTTTTATTGCTGCATTGTATATGTCATCAATCTCCTGGTTTGTAATTCCATTTGCCATTCTTTTTTTATTGTTCCAGCCAAAATCAAGAATAGGGCCAATCTCATCAAGATCGCTCTTCAACAGAGCTTCCTTCATTAATACTGCCTGCTCCTTAATTTTGTGCATTGCTTCTATTTTGCTGAGGTTATTATCTTCAACGCTCTTTTGCTGTTCATTGATAATCAAGCTCGAAGAACGGCTTGCTCCTGTGAAGTATAAAACCAGGGAATATGCCAGCTCATTTAGTATTGGAGTTTTTATCCTTAACGGGTTTACTATTACTTTATCATTTGCAAAGAATTCCATGTAGTTAAATCCGCCAAATGTGGCAGCATATTGATCCTGTTTACCTCCTGCCTGCATAAGATCCAATCTTTCTATTTCATAAGCAAGTCTTGCAATGTCGTATTCACCAAATGGAAGCTTGAGCCATTCAGCAAACGCTCCGACTATTGCAGTTACCAGCGTTGAAGAAGAACCTAATCCTGATCCGGGAGGGGCATCTACATGCGTTGTTAGCCTGAATGAAAGTGGATATCCGGTAAACTGACTTACTATGCGGTTGTAAATCCCGCAATGAAGTGGTAATTCTTTATCAATAGGAATCTTATCTCCTGAAGGAAATGATATTGTGATACCTTTATCAACTGCATGAAAAACAACCATGCTATCTTCAGTTGGTTCTAAGGTAGCATAAGCATACTGGTCAATTGTTGCATTTAAAATTGCTCCGCCATATAAATCAGAGTAAGGTGAAACATCTGAACCGCCACCGGCAAGTCCTATTCTGAGGGGAGCCTTACTTCTTATTATCATATTTTGTTTCTTCGTATAATTTCAGAATGTTCCTGTACATTATATCCCAGTCGAACTTCTTTTTTTCTTCTATTATATTTTTTTCAAAGTTATCTTTTCTGGCTGAACTAAAAAAATCTATTAAAGCATCAGCTATTTCTTTGCTGTCAGGTTTTACTACATATCCAATTTTCCCATGATGAATAATTTCTGAAAGCCCTCCAACATCGGTTACAAGCATTGACTTTTCAAAATGGAAGCCAATTTGTGTTACTCCGCTTTGGGTTGCCGATTTATATGGCTGCGCTATAATATCTGCCGCACAAAAATATCCTGCAACTTCTTCATTAGATATGAAATCTGTTCTAAGTATTATTCTGTCATTAAGATTATATTTATCAATTATATCCAGATATTTACGACCATCAGAATAAAATTCACCTGCGATTATTAGTTTTATAGGAATGCTTTTGAATCTTTCATCTGCAAAAGCTTCAATTAATAAGTCAAGTCCTTTATAATCACGAATAAACCCAAAAAATAAAATATATCTGAATTCCTCACTTAACCCTATTTTACTTATTGCTTCCACCCTTGATATTTTATTTCCGAAATTATCAAAAAGCGGGTGAGGTGATAGTAATCTTGGTTTTACAGTATCAAAAATACTTATGTCGTTATATACGCTTGCTGACATGGCAAGAAAGGCATCAGAAGAATTTACATAATAACTAGTTAATATCTTATCGCCGGGTCTTTTTTCATGAGGAATAAGGTTATCTATTATTGTAATAACCTTTGTGTGTTTATTTTTTTTTACTATTCTGGCTATACTTCCAAAGCAAGGAGCCATGAAGGGCATCCAGAATTTGAAAATTAAAATATCAGGTTTTTCCCTTTTAAGCCTTCTGCCTACAGATAACCAGTTGAATGGATTAATTGAATTAACCGTTTCTTTTATAGCCAAGTTATCAGGTGCAGGAGAATCGGAGTATTGAGTTTTACCGGGAAATAATATCTTAGGATATTGAAGTGAAAAGGTTTCAATTTTTATATTATGATTATTATTTTGAAATTCTTTGGCAAGTCTTTCATTAAAACTTGCAAGTCCACCTCTTAAAGGATGCGCACTGCCAATAATCGCTATTTTCATAACAAACCTGTTTTATTTTTAATAAAATTAAGAATATCATTTTTATTTGCAGGATCAAACCATGTAATTTCAGGATCACTATTGAACCATGTCAATTGCCTGCGTGCATATCTTCTGCTGTTTCTTTTTATCAAATCGATTGCCGTGGGCAAATCAATTTCATTTTCAAAGTAAGAGAAAAGTTCTTTATACCCCACAGTTTTTAGAGAGTTGAGATGTTTGAATTCGAAAACTGATCTTGCTTCTTCTACAAGTCCATTTTTTATCATATCATCAACCCGATGGTTTATTCTTTCATGAAGAATTTTTCTGTCAGTATTAAGTCCGATTTTTAAAATATTAAAATCTCTTTGCTTTTTTGTATTTGTTCTTAAGGAAGAATATTTTTTTCCTGTCATATAAAAAATCTCAAGAGCATGCATTACTCTTTTAGGATTTTTAATATCTGAAGTCTCGTAATATTCCGGATCTATTTTTTTCAATTCAAATCGAAGAGGCTCGAGACCATCTCTTTCAAAACGCTCAATTATATTTTTTCTTATTGTAGTATCTATTGTTGGAAGATCATCAATTCCGTTA
>JAGODU010000030.1 GCA_017998095.1 Prolixibacteraceae bacterium
CTTCGTTAATAAGGTCGGGAAGACTTAATCCTTGATTTTGATACTGCTTGGCAACAGAAACAACAAATCTCAGGTTTGACTTTATAAGTTGCTCGAAAGCTTCTCTGTCATCTTTTTTTATTCTTTTAGCAAGTTCAACTTCTTTATCAGGGGATAATAATTCAACTTTACCTATTTCATGTAAATACTTGTCTAAAGAAAGTGTTTCCCTGTTTGTAACTTGCTTTGTAATCTTCAACTGCCTCATACACCCTAGTTTTGCTCCTAAAATAATCAAAAAATTATATTTTATTTATTTTTGATTATATATTTTCATTACATAAGACTTGATGACAGTGATTGATGTTTATATTCTATTGAAATACAGATATATGTAGTTTTATTAATTTGAAGTGGGTATAATATAATTTACTTACCTGAGATATTTAAAATTGTTTAATACCCTTTTACTTCCAAATTTTATTCTTATTCAGTTCCTGCTGATATCTTGCAGCATTCCTGTTGTGGTCTGTTAAATTTGTTGCAAAATTATGAAATCCGGAAAAGTCTTCTTTTGCACACATATAGATGAAGTTGTGTTTTTCAGGATTTAAAACAGCATCAACAGAAGAAGTTTCTGGAAAGTTAATTGGTCCGGGGGGGAGTCCTGCAAATAAGTATGTGTTGTAAGGAGAATCGAACTTTAACATTTCATTTGTTATTCTTCTCAGTTCGAAATTCTTCATTGCATATTTTATAGTGGGATCGGCCTGAAGAAGCATTCCACGTTTTAACCGGTTGTGATACAATCCTGCTATTGCAGGCTTTTCTTCTTCTTTTGCTGTTTCATCCTGTACAATAGACGCGAGAACAGTTGCTTCAAGAGGTGTTAATCCTAAAGCTTTTGATTTATTTAGTCGTTCATCATTCCAGAATTTTTTATATTCAGCATACATCCTTTCAATAAATTGCTCTGCATTAGTTGTCCAGAAAAATTGATAGGTATTGGGGATAAACATTGAAGAAAAAGATTCAGGTGTAAAGTTGTACTTTTTAATAATTTCCGGATTATTAAAATTTGCCAATAGAGAAATGGAATCAGCTTCAATATATTTGGCAACCTTTCCGGCGAGGTCACTAAATAATCTCACATTACTGAATGTGAGGTTTAATGGATCCTGATTACCAATCCTTAATTTATTAATGATTTCGTTTGTATTGGTTCCTTTCTTAAACTCATATCTTCCGGGTTTGATATTTTCATTGTATTTTTTCTTTTTTGCAACCCATTTGAATGCTTTAACATTGTTAATTATCTTATTTTCTTCCAGATAATTCAGTATATCTTCAAAATCAGATCCACTTTTAATGTATATTACAGTATCTTGAGAAATATTGGGTTTGAACACATAACCAAATAATTCAAACGCTCTCATTCCGCTAAAAATAAGTAATAACCCAAATATTGCAATAGACAATTTCCCGATATTAGGAAACAAAATTGCCTTGTTTTTTATTTCTAATGACATGATTGTTTTTTTTGCAATATTAATAAAAGCAAATTCAATCATTAAATTTGAGAGGTTGTTTTATAATTAAAACTTGTAAATTCGCTTTTCTAAATAGAAATTTAAAAGTTTAAAATATGATCAGGGTTAATCTTACCGAAGACATTTATTATTTAGGAGTTAACGACAGAAGGTTAAATCTGTTTGAGAATTTCTGGCCACTGCCCAAAGGTGTAACCTATAATTCTTATCTCATCGTTGATGAAAAAGTTTGTTTGATTGATACAGTTGAACGAAAGTTTACTGATGAATATTTTGCCAGGATTGATGATATACTTTTAGGCAGGCAAGTTGATTATTTGGTAGTTAATCACGTGGAGCCAGACCATTCAGGGTCAATAAAAGCTTTGAAAGATAAATTTCCCGGTATTGAGGTAGTTGGGAATAAAAAGACATTTCCAATGCTTGAAAATTTCTACGGGGAGTTTAATAAGATATTAACTGTAGACGATGGTGATAAGCTTAATCTGGGAAAGCATGAATTGAATTTCTATACCATCCCTATGGTTCATTGGCCTGAGAGTATGGTTACTTTCGATTCTTCAACAGGAATTCTTTTCTCCAATGATGCCTTTGGTAGTTTTGGTACATTAGATGGCGGAGTATTTGACGATGAAATCAATCTTTCATTCTATGAAGAAGAAATAATGAGGTATTTTACAAATATCGTAGGAAAGTATTGTCCTCACACGCAGCGAGCTTTAAAAAAGTTGGAAGGTATAGAAATTAAACAGATAGCTCCTTCTCATGGCATTATCTGGAGAAAGGATTTGAACTATATATTGGAAAAATATCATAAATGGAGCAGCTATCAATCAGAAGAAGGAGTAGTTATTGTTTTTGGTTCTATGTACGGGAATACAGAAAAAATGGCTGATGCTATTGCACGTGAACTTTCTGTATTGGGGATAAAGAATATAAAAATTCATGATGCGTCTAAAACTCATGTTTCATATATGATTAATGACATATTCAAATATAAATGTTTGATAATAGGCAGTTGTGCTTATAATAATGAATTATTCCCGGCTATTGAATCACTGGTTACTGAAATTGAGCATAAAGTAATTAAAGATAGGTTTCTTAGTATATTCGGATCATTCAGCTGGAATGGGGGAGGTGTAAAGAATCTTTTAAAGTTTGCTGAAAATACAGGATGGGAGATGATTGGGAATCCGGTAGAAGTAAAAGGAGCTCTTACGCAAGAAAAGTATAATGAAATACAATTGTTGTCCAAAGAAATTTCTGAAAAGATAAGTAAATAAATAATCCCGGTAATTGGCTTCTGTTTAAAATATTCAAATTAAAATAACAGAAGCAAATTACCGGGAATCAATGAGAAGAATAAATATCTTATTATTTTTTCTTTCTTAATAACTTGCCAAGAAATGACATTCCCATTTCAGCAACATCATCAACTGCTGAACCATCTCCATCACGGTCAAGCAATTTATTGAAGAGGCTTTGATTTTGATTGGAAGAACCACCTTGTCCACCCAACATTGAAGAAAGAATATCAGTAATTCCTCCTCCGGATGAACTACTTCTTGTTTGACGACCAAGATATCCCATTACCATAGGAGCTGCCATTTCAAGAATGTTACCTATAGCGGAAGAGCTTAATCCTGTTTTTTCACCTAAAAGATTCTTAGCTGCATCTTGCTTATTGCCAAGTACATGTTTCAGAATGCCTTGTCCGTTTCCTATACTTGGGTTACTAATAAGATCTGAAATATTATCCAATATGCTTCCATCATGATCACGTTCAAGAGCACTTTGCAAAGATGCAGCACCATCTGGTGAATTGCTATTTTTTGCTAATGCACTAACCAATAATGGTATTGCTGAATTGAGAGCTTCTTTTGTCTGATCAGGAGTTGCATTTATTTTCTGACTCATTGATTCAATTGAACCATCAGATAACTGTGATAAAATAGAGTTTAAAAAGTCTGCCATGATTTTTTATTTTGATATTTAATTAAATGATTAATTTTTTGGTTCAGAATTACCGTTCTGATCTTTGTTTTTAAACTGCTGCGATAAATCATCGACAGCATCTTCAGCCTTATCTATCAAATCTTTGCCAACTACTTTAGCCTTTTCAACAGCATCTTCCAGTTTGTCTTCAAGCTTGTCAGTAAAAGATTTGATTTTTTCTTTTATACCGCTTTTTTCAAGTTCATCAATTTTGGATTCTACGAAATCTTCTGCTTTGTTTAATAATTGGTCGACCTTTTGATAGGTTTCGCTCTTCTTCATATCCTCCATTTTTTCATCGATAAAACTCTCAGCCTTTTCTGCGAAATCTTTAGCCTTTTGGATAAAGTCATCATCTTTTTGTTCACCATTGGGATTTTGTTCATTCATAGAAAAATTTTTTATAAGTTAATATCTTACAATATATGACAAAATAATATGAATTGAAAGGATAAAAGTATTATAAGAAGATTTGATGATATTATTTATCTGTCGGTGAAGGAAGGATAAAATTAATGTCTGATTTAGGTAAAGTTTTTGAAATAACATTATTATCATTTGTTCTGAAGATGTCGTATTTATCGACCGGCCTTTCATTTTTTCTCCATTTAAAACCTTCAAGTCGGGTTTCGGGGTCAATTCCTTCCTTGATTGGGCTCATAACGCCTACCGGAGTATTCAGGAAGCTGATTCTGTTTATTTTATTCTCTTTTAGATAAAGAATGATATTACTGCTTTCAGCTTTATTGACTCCAACGAAATCTTTTTCATCTTCAGGATAATAAATAGACTGGCCATTTCCGCTTACATTTATTTGATACAGTTGGTTTGATCCATTTATCAGTCCCACCATGTTTTTGCCTTTTATCTGGTTGAATTTAAGCGAGTCCATTTCCTGAATGATAAATGAGTTTTCCTTCAGAAAAACTTTATTTGGAGGCACTGCATAATTTTTCATTTCAATAAATTCGGCAGATAACTGACTGTTTTCAGCCCAGATTACTGGTTCAATAAATAGTTGTATTGTAGAGTCTTTTGTGAAATAAACAAGTGAGTCGCTTTGCCCCTGAGTGTCACTTTTATAAAATCTTACATTATTATAGCATAATACAAGCTTTTGGTTTACTTCTGACGTATCTGGTTTTGTAAATAATGTGTCTGCATGTAAAAAAAGAGAATCACTGTTGTAATATTGGATAAACAAAGCAGAATCTGTCATCAGTGCATTTTGAGTAAAGTCATTGTATTTTGCATTGTCTCCGGCAATTATAATTTTATTTTTAAAATCATTGATAATAACATTTCCTTTTGCTATTCCTTTACCTGTATTATCTTCATAATAAATATAATCGCCTTGTAACTGACTGTCACCTTTTCTGATAGTAGAATTTTTAAGAAGCTCGGAGATATTATATTTAGTGTCAAACCAACCTTTTTCTGAATATAAATAAGAACTGTCACCAATAATATGTGTTGGTCCAAGGATCGTAGCAACTTCAGTAACTGTATTATACTTCATTGTATCAGAAGTCATTACATAGTCTTTATTAATAAGCTTAACACTATCCTTGAAGAAGAGTTCGTTTCTTTGAGAGTAATATCTTCCAATAATACTGGTAAGAACATTAGTGCTGTCAACGATCTTTCCTCCTGATTCATAATAACCAACTTCCGTTTTTGTGTCGAAGTCAAGTGTGTCAGTAGTGAGCGTGAGCTTTGGATCTTTAAGTTTGACATTTCCTATTGCTTTGGCTATACCGTCATTTCCTCTGTAATTGATAAAGTCAGAAAACATATTCAAAGTATCGTTGCTGATAATATGTACTTTACCAAAAGCATCAACGGAATTAGATGCTGCATAGAACCATGCACTGTCACAATACATTACCATATTCTGGTGTGACAATTTAACGTTGTTTAATAATCTTTGAACGTTCTGTGCAACTGATTGCTTGTAAATAAGATATTCAGCTTCTTCAATTACAATTTCCTTCTTTGTCTTTGTCTGGGCTTCAGAATAAAAATTAAACATTAATACAGCAATTAATAAAGAAAGCCTGACCAATACAGGCAGGCTTTTTATAATCACTTTATTTTTGAGTAATGATTGCATCTTTATTTTAGTAATTGTGCAATGATATCATCGACAGAAATATTTTCAGCTTCAGCTTTATAGTTTTTAATAATTCTGTGTCTTAAAATTGAAACTGCAACAGCTTTTATATCGTCGATGTCCGGCGAATATCTTCCATTTAAAGCAGCATGTGTTTTAGCCCCAAGAACAAGGTATTGTGACGCCCTTGGTCCAGCACCCCATTTAAGGTAATTATTCGTTACTGCGGGGGCATTTGGTGTATTAGGACGGGTTTTGGAAGCTAAAGTTACTGCGTACTTTAATACATTATCATTGATTGGTACTTTCCTGATAATATTTTGAAATTCGAGTATCTCGCTCTTTTTTATAATGCTATTAAGCTCTACTTCAAAAGCTGAAGTAGTATTTTTTACAATTGTGAGTTCATCATCATACTTCGGATAATCAAGCCATAGTGAAAACATAAACCTGTCAAGCTGAGCTTCAGGGAGAGGGTATGTACCTTCCTGTTCAATAGGATTTTGAGTAGCCAGAACAAAGAAAGGCTTGTCTAAATTAAAATGTCTTCCTGCTGATGTTACAGATTTTTCCTGCATAGCTTCAAGAAGTGCTGATTGAGTTTTCGGTGGAGTTCTGTTGATCTCGTCAGCAAGGATAATGTTGGCGAATATAGGCCCCTTGATAAATTTGAATTCTTTATTATGATCCAATATTTCAGTGCCAATGATGTCTGAAGGCATCAGGTCGGGAGTGAATTGAATTCTTTTATATTCAAGGTCTAAGACCCGGGCAATCGTATTGACAAGTAATGTTTTTGCCAATCCGGGAACACCAATTAGCAAGCAATGTCCCTGGCTAAATATAGAAATCAATACCTGTTTTATTATTTCATCCTGACCGTATATCGCTTTTTTTATTTCAGAAAGCAATTCATCATTTTTCCTGTGAAGGGCATCAATTGCCTCTTTATCATTATTAAAATTCATTTTTTAAATTTTTTTCAGTTGAAATATTTGCTTTGAAAGAACTTTTAAATAAAAAATCGAAATTAATTTATTTTATCCAATTTTTGAATTTAAAATCACAATTTAGATAAGTATCATCTATGCGAATATACGTTTTAGATTGCCTTTGTCCTATCCATTCCTCAATAGCATCATTTCTTTTCTTTTCAAGGAATAATTCACTTATCAGCTGATAATCTTCATTTAGATTAGCTTTATGTGATTCTACTTTATTTAAAAGTTTAACTATTTGAATAACCTCTCTTCCACTTTGATCAATAGAAACAAAAGGTTTTGAAATTTCATTAATCTCTAGTTTTGTAAGAACTTTTGATATCTCAGGAGTAAGCATTCCAACCTCAAATTTGGATGATAAATCATTTGGATTAATAACCATGCCTCCATTGTTTCTTGAGTTTTTATCCATAGAATAGCGGTAAGCAGCTTCATCAAACTTCATATTGCCTTTTCTGATTTCTGTTGCAAGGCTGTCAAGTTGTTTAAAACTCTTTTCTTTTACCTCTGCACTTACTTTGGGTTTCAACAAGATATGTCGGCATTTAATCCTTTCTCCAAGACGGTCTTCCATTTTGATTATGTGATAACCTGCTTCACTCTTAACAACGTTGGAAATCTGTCCGGGTCTTAAAGCAAATGCTGCAGCAGAAAAAGCAGGATCCATAGCAGCTTTCCCAAAATAACCCAGATCACCTCCGTTCTTTGCACTTGGACATTCAGAATAAAGAACGGCAAACATTGAAAAATTTTCACCTTCTTCAGCTCTTCTTTTCAATTCCCTTAGCTGATCTTTAATCTTGTTTTCTTCAGTTTCTGTAATCGAAGGTATTATGGTTATTTGAGAATATTCATATTGAGTATTTATCAAAGGCATTTCTGATTCAGGCAGACTTTTATAAAAATATCTTACTTCAGAAGGTGTGACTTTAATCTTATCAATAATTTTGTTATTCATCTGACTACTTAATATTTCATTGTGAATAACATCCTTCAATTCAGATTTTAGCTTAACAATTGGTTTTTTAAAATAATTCTCAACTTCTTTTTCTGAACCAAGATGCTGGACAAAATATTGAATCCTGGCATCCATCTGCTGATTGACCTGATTATCTGTAACTATGATCAATGTATCCATTTCTGCTTCTGCAACCATTAATTTTTCAATTAATAGTTTTTCAAGTATTTCACACTTCATATCTCCTTCACTTGTAATACCCTGAGCTTGATTTTGAAGGTAAATAGCTTCAATTTCTGACTTCAGAATTACATTACTTCCTATCACAGCTACTATCTGATCAATAATTTTATCCTGTGCAGTAACATTATATGAAATTACTGAAAAAAGGACAAATATTGCAGTTAAAAATTTATACTTACACATAATATAGTTTGGTTTTCAATTGTATACCCTGAACTTTTTGTATTTTAAAGCATCTTTATATAAACTATCTTTTAATTCTCTTAGATAAATTGCTTTTCTGTTGTTTGTAATTGTACCTTTTATATTTGAAGTTACAAAATCAAACGGAGCTTTTTCTCCTGAAAGATGAAAGCTATTGATTGCAATTATATGTAATTCATTGTTTACTTTTTTTGTTATGATTTTTTCATTTTTAACAAAATCATCTATCATTGGAACAAAATAATTCAATGAATTAAGCAAGTTCTCAAGATAAATCCAATTGTTGTCAAAATCATCATATTTTTTCGCAAATCTGAAAATATAATCTTCATATTTTTCAATATCATAAGGCTTGCTGCTGTTAAGAATCTCAAGAATACTCTCCGGTACAGACAAACCCGCCGGGAAAATAATATACTTGACTTTCACTATTGGAGAAGGTAATTTGAATTCATTTGAATTTTCCCTGTAATATTTATCTGCATCTGAATCAGAAACCTCCTTGTTAATGATATTTTGCATTATTTTATTCTTGTATTTCTGAATTATAAGCTCCTGACGATAACTTTCAATTTCTCTTTCAATATTTAGTTCTTTTTGAGAGAGCTTAGATTCAGCTTCTGATACAAGAAGTTGTTGTTTAATCCAGTTGTCAATGTATACTTTTGCTACTTCTTCTGAATCTTTTTTATCATTTGGAATAGGTCTTGATGCTCTTAATTCAGAAAGAGTCAAAGTTTTCTTCATTACCTGTGCTATTACAGGATCTGTTTCTTTGTCCGATTTTTTTTGACATCCGTTCAAAGATATGAAGAACAAAAGAATTATTAAGACCTGATAATATTTCACTTATTTCTAGTCAATACTTTTAATTTTCTTCAGAATCTTTTTATTAACAGTTACTTTATATTTTTCTCTGAGTTGTTTTACCCATTCTTTATCTATTACCGTCTGATAGTCTGATATATAAAGACCCCTTGCTTCGTCTAAGGTTTTGATTCCACCCTGTTTAACCTCTCCTTTTACAAAGTATAGGTTTTCCTTGAAATCTTTTGGTTTTTCTGTTTTCCAGATCAAGTAATCAATATGCCTGTTGCCGCCTTTCTCCCATTTGCCTTTTGTAACTGTTGCATTTGCTTTTCCATCAACAGTAACACTCTTTTCCAATATGGCCGGATCTGTTATTCCCTGTTCAAGGAGTTTATTAATAGTATCTATAACTTCTTCAGTTTTGCATTGGATTAATAATCCGTCAAAGTGCTCGCTAAAGAGATATTTATCTTTATTCTGATTGTAATAATTCAAAAGACCCGTACTATCTTCCGATGCCTTATTCCAAACTTCTTTTTCCATAATAGAGAACAACAAAATACCATCGTGATACTCCTGAATTAAACTTTTGAATTCAGGGTATTTAATTTCCAGACGACTGTCCTCATAGTTTGTTATTGATGTTTCCTCAAAATCCCAAAGCTTATCTTTTAAATGAAACTTTAAAGTTTTGTCATTATTGGTTGACTTCGTTAAAAGAAATTTATAGAATTCTTCACCATAATAATCTCTTCCTGCAAAATTGAAAAGTGATATTTTGCCAATTTCTTTAGGAAAATCACCCATTACAGTATCTTTCTCTAATTTATCAACCAATTCATAGAATTTCTTTTGATTTTCAGGGTAAGGCTTATATCCATATTCCTTTTTCATATTATTTATAAATGAAACTTTGCTGTATCTGCTTCTCAGAGGATCTTTTTTTACTTTTTCAGTAATATCACTTTTAAGCTCTTCAAATGAAGGAACAGGTTTTCTTTCTATTCTTCTTACAATATGCCATCCATAGATAGTTCTTACGGGTTTTGAATATTCACCATCTTTTTGCAATGAGAAAGCAGCATCCCTGAATTCTTCAACATCAAATTCATAAGAAATGAATTTCATTACTCCTCCATTTTTTCCTGACATTTTATCTTCAGAATATTGTTTTGCCAATTCTTCAAAATTAGCTCCATTTTGCAGCAAATTATAAAGACTGTCTATTCTGATTTTAACTTTTGCATCTTCTTCAGGTGTAACTTCAGTGTTGTTGCTGAATTTAAGCATTATATGGGCAACCTTTACTTCACCTTCAGATTTTTTCAAATCATTAACCTTGATTAAATGGTAACCTATACTTGTACGTACAGGCATGCTTATTTCACCAACTTTAGTTTTGTATGCTGCATTTTCAAAAGGAGTTATCATTCTGAATGCACTGAAATAACCAAGACTGCCGCCATTTGTTTCTGCTGAAGTGTCATCAGAATATTCTTTTGCAAGTTCTTCAAAGGTCTTTTCTTTATTCAGATATTTATTTCTTACTTCAATTGCTTTTTGGTAAACTTTCAAGGTATCTTCAGGTAATGCATCCTGAGATAATTTGAAAAGAATATGACTTGCATTTATAAAATTAACTTTTCTGAAATAGGTATCCTTTATAATTGAGTCAGTACAGGTAATATCAGTTAGGTAAGTTTTAGCTAATTCATCACGATAACCTTTTAATTCATCAATAAATGCTTGTGCCGTATCTAATCCTCTGTGCTCAGCTTCTGCAACTTTTAATTTGAAGTCAATAAACATCTCCATATATTCTTCCGGAGTTCTTGCTTCATTTTCATCATTTAGATTGCTATTATTTTTCTTGTAAATAGCTTCAAATTCTTTCTGAGAAATATTCTTCCCGTCAATTGTTACAACTGTATTATCCTTAGCAAAAGTTGAAATTGAAAAAATGAAAATTAAAAAAATTAAAGTAATAATCTGCTTCATGATATCAGTATTTAATTATTAACCATTATTATTCCTGATTAGAATTCTTCTAATCCTTTCGTAACGATTTTTTATTTCTTTTATTGTGGAATGCTGTAGTTAGGTGCTTCTCTTGTTATTGCAACGTCATGAGGATGGCTTTCAACAACTCCTGAAGATGTGATTCTTGTAAATTTTGCATGATGTAAAGTAAGTATATTTTTTGCTCCGCAATATCCCATTCCTGCTCTTAATCCTCCAATTAGCTGATACAATACTTCGTATAAGGTTCCTTTGTATGGTACACGAGCAGCTATTCCTTCAGGAACAAGCTTCTTGATATCATCTTCCATATCCTGGAAATACCTGTCTTTCGATCCTGCCTGCATTGCTTCTACTGATCCCATTCCTCGATATGATTTAAACTTTCTTCCCTGAAATAATATTGTTTCTCCCGGCGATTCTTCAACCCCTGCAAAAAGTCCGCCCGCCATTACAGAATTTGCTCCGGCTGCCAATGCTTTGACAATATCACCTGAATATCTTAACCCACCGTCAGCAATAATTGGAACGCCAGAATCTTTAATTGCCTTTGACACGTTGTAAATAGCTGAAAGCTGTGGAACGCCCACTCCGGCAATAACTCTGGTAGTGCATATTGAACCGGGTCCGATTCCAACCTTCACAGCATCAGCTCCTGCCAATACCAAGTCAGTGGCTGCCTCCGATGTTGCTATATTTCCAACGACAAAATCCTTTTCAGGATATTTTGCCTTTGCTTTTCTTAATACTTCAAGTATATTTTTTGAATGACCATGTGCTGAATCCATTACTATTGCATCTACATCAGCTTTAATGAGTTCATCAATCCTGTCCATACTGTCGCCCGAAATACCTACAGCAGCAGCAACTCTTAACCTTCCTTTTAAATCTTTACAGGCGAGGGGTTTATCTTTAGCTTTCGTTATATCCTTGTAAGTGACAAGTCCTATCAGCTTATTGTTCTTGTCTACTACAGGCAATTTTTCAATCTTATTCATCTGAAGAATATCTGCAGCTTTTTCAAGATTTGTTGATTCGTTGGTAGTTACAAGATTCTCACTTGTCATTACTTCGCTGATTGGCTTGTCAAGCCTTCTTTCAAAACGAAGGTCCCTGTTGGTTACTATTCCAACCAGATAGCCTTTATCATCTACTACAGGAATTCCACCTATTTTATAGGTTTTCATTAATTCAAGAACATCGGCAACAGTCTTTTCCCGCTGAACTGTGATGGGATCATATATCATCCCGTTTTCAGCACGTTTGACAGTCATGACTTGTTTAACCTGTTCCTCTATACTCATATTTTTATGGATTACGCCAATTCCACCTTCCCGGGCAATGGCAATTGCCATCTTCGACTCAGTAACTGTATCCATAGCTGCTGAAACTATTGGAGTCTTGAGCATTATTGAACGGGAAAACTTTGATGAAAGATCCACCTCACGAGGTAAAACTTCCGAATAGGCAGGTATCAGAAGAACATCATCAAATGTCAAACCTTCCGAAATCACTTTTTCTGATAAAAATGACATAGTATAAAGTTTTAAATTTGTGTGCAAAGCTAAAAAAAATCAGTTAATCTTGATGCCTTTATTCTTCTAATAAATCCAATTATTGTTTTATATTTTGTTTAAATATTTTAAGTTTATTATTTAGATATAAAAATTCATCTTTTGAGCGAATATTTAGCCATATTGAAAAAATATTGGGGGTATCAGGCTTTCAGACCTCTGCAGGAAGATATTATTAAATCGGTTGCAGAAGGCAATGATACCCTTGGACTTATGCCAACCGGTGGTGGTAAATCTATAACCTTTCAGGTTTATTCGCTTTCTAAAGATGGTATCTGTATTGTTATCACACCCCTTATTGCCCTGATGAAAGATCAGGTTGAAAATTTAAAAAAGAAGAATATTAAAGCCCTTGCCATTCATTCCGGAATGACCAGGGAAGAAATAAAAGTGGCCCTCGATAATGCTACCTGGGGCGATTACAAGTTTCTATATCTTTCTCCTGAAAGAATTGCCGGGGAAAGATTCAGGGAACGTCTTGTTAAAATGAATGTTAATCTTATTGCTGTTGATGAAGCTCACTGTATTTCTCAGTGGGGTTACGATTTCCGGCCTTCATACATGAGAATTGCTGAACTGCGTAATATCCTGCCTGATGTTAAAATAATGGCACTCACTGCCACTGCCACTCAGATGGTTGCCGATGATATTCAGGATAAGCTTCTTTTTAAAAAGAAAAACTTATTGAAGAAGAGCTTCCTTCGCGAAAACCTCATTTATAAAGTCAGACAAGAGGAAGATAAAAGCGGTTATCTTTTACGGACAATTCTTAAGGCAAAGGGTAGTGGTTTGATTTATACAAGAAGCAGAAAAAAAACTAAAGAAATTGCTGAACTACTCATTACTAACAATGTTAAAGCTGACTATTACCATGCAGGCCTTTCTTCTGAAACACGTCATCAGCGTCAGGAAGATTGGATAAATGACAAAACAAGGGTTATCGTGGCTACTAACGCTTTTGGGATGGGCATCGATAAACCTGATGTCCGCTTTGTTATCCATGCCGATGCTCCCGACTCGGTGGAAGCTTATTTCCAGGAAGCAGGCAGGGCAGGGAGGGATGGCAAAAGATCGGTTGCCGTGCTTTTATACAACAACACTGATACTGTCAGGCTGAGGAAAGGTATTAAAGAAAAATTCCCCGAAACAGATTTTATTAAACGAGTGTATGAAGCTCTTTGCAATTATCTGCAAATTGCTGTTGGATTTGGGAAAGGGATAACATACGATTTCAATTTAAATGATTTTGCAAATACTTTCCATTTTTCTATTTCTTATACTGTCAGTGCTCTTAAAATTCTTGAAATGGATGGCTATCTTGAAATGACTGACGAACTGGTCCGTCCGGCACTTGTCCATTTTATTGTTGACCGTGATGATTTGTATAAATTCCAGATTGCTAATTCAGATTTTGATGCATTTATTAAACTCCTCCTCAGGTCATATACAGGAATATTCACTGAATATGTTTCTATTGATGAAGAAATCCTTGCTAAAAGGGCAGGTATAAGCCGCGATTTGGTTTATAAATATTTAAAATTCCTGGCTTCTTATAAAATTATTGATTATCTGCCTCAAAAGGATACCCCGTTTATTGTAATGAACAAAGAAAGAATTGATATTTCACGTTTGGTTATTTCAAATGAAACCTATCAGGTCAGAAAGAAAATATATGAATCTCAGGTAGAATCGGTTATTGATTATGCCAACAATACTTCAGTTTGCAGAAGCAGGCAATTATTGAATTATTTTAATGAAAAGAATTCGACCCGTTGTGGATATTGCGATGTATGTGATGAATTGAATAATCTAGGGTTAAGCAATACTGAATTTGAAAGAATTAAAGCTGATATAGAAATGCTTTTATCCAAAACACCTATGATGAAACATGAGCTTTTTTTTAATTTAAAAGGTTATGAGGATAATAATCAGATTGTTATCCGTTGGTTGTTTGATAATAAAAAGATTATAGAGAGAATAGATGGCAAAATTGAATGGAATAAATCAAAGTAATCCTTTCCAGGAATAGCCGGCCCTTTCAACTGATTCTTGTATTTTTTCATCATTCAAATCATTTCCCGTTACAATTAATTCTCCATTTTCAAAGTCAGCTACAGCTTCATTAACTCCTTCTAATGAATTTACTTCACGTTCAACATGGGCTTTACAATTTTTACATGTCATCCCTTCTACTTTGTATTTCTTTATGTTGGACAAGCTTTCAAATTCTACTTTTTTCATTCTATCCTTATTTTTATTAATTGTTCTTATTAAAATTCCATTTAGTATTAACATGACTAATGCTATTGCAGATGCAGTGCTTAACCACTCCGGTAACATGTGATGTTCACCATGATTATGGTTCATCATAGTAAACCACCCGGAAGGAAGAAACGCATCTGTCAAATATCCAAAAGTTAAAGCTCCCAGTATGATAGTAGAAAGGTAAATGATAGTTGTTTTTTTACCTAAAGTGTTCGCTAATACTGTTATTGTTGCAATATTAGTGGCTGGTCCTGCCATCAGAAATACCAAGGCAGCTCCCGGCGATATGCCTTTCATCATTAGAACTGCTGCAATTGGTATAGAGCCTGTTGCACAAATATATAGTGGCACTGAAACAGCTAAAACAAGAAGCATGTTTAACCATGGCTTGTTTATATACTGAATAAAGAAATCATCGGGTATTGCAACCGATATAAGCGCAGCAATCAATAATCCTATCACTAACCATTTAGATATATCCTGTATTAAGTCAACAAATCCATATTTGAATATCTCTTTGATATTTTCGGAGAAGCTCTTCCTTAAATATGTTTCTTTGATACTATGATCTTTTATTTCCTCTTTTTTGTTTAAAGCATTTGTGACTACTCCACCGGTTATTCCTGTAACTAAAGCTGCAAAAGGTCTTAAAAGGGCAAAAGGCAGACCCAATAAAGAATATGTTGCTAATATTGAATCAATTCCGGTTTGAGGGGTAGAAATAAGAAATGAAACTGTTGATCCTTTTGAAGCTCCGTTTTTTCTAAATGACAAACCTGCCGGTATTACTCCGCAGGAGCATAAGGGTAAAGGTATTCCAAGTAACGTTGCATTTAGTATTGATTTGAAATTGTTTTCTTTCAGCATTTTACCTACTGTTTCATTTTTCATGAAAACACTAAGCATCCCGGCAAACAGAAAACCAAAAAGAAGATATGGAGACATTTCTCCAATCAGAGTCCATAATTCCCTGAAATATTCTAAAATAATATCCATTTTTGATTAATATATACGGTATAGATAACAAGTAACTTCTGTTTTGGTTGAATTTAGGATTAAATTTTAAATTTATTTTTTAGGAATAATATTTTAAAAATTTATTATCTGAATCTCTGGAAAAGTAAAGTATAGTTCTTATTTAATCTATATCAAATATATACCAAATTCTTACCAACTCCGTACCAAATACCATAAGAATATTTACTTATGGTATTTGGTACGGAGTTGGTAAGAATTTGGTACGAGTTTAGTAGGTCTGAATTATATAATTTAAAAGAACTAATAAAAAGGAAAAATTGACTTCTCTTGATGCACGTTAAACACATTATAATGTTTTATCAGGCTCATTTTTTTTATCAGAATAGACAATGTTGAAAGTAAGGATTTTATATATTCTACTTATATCCTCGTCATCTTTAAGCATTTTTAAATGTTCAGCGATAATATTAAGATCTTTTCTTTTAGCAGGGCCTGTTTGTGCCTCAGCCGGATTAAGGTGCTTTACTTTTTCTGCTACTTCTTCAATCAGAGGTATTAAGATATCAAATGGCAAATTTTCTTTTTCAATAATTCTTTCTGCCAGATAATACATGTGGTTGGTAAAGTTGGATGCAAATACTGCTGCTAAATGTAGTTTTTTTCTTTGCTCAGAATTGATATTCCTTATATCAGTAGTTACTGTTTTAGCAAATTCATGCAGAAATTCTTCATTTCTAATTGTATTTGCTTCGATGCAAAAGGGGATGACAGTAAAATCCGGTTCCCTGGCTTTAGAAAATGTTTGGAGAGGGTAAAGTACTCCATAATTTTCAGAGTAATTTTTTAAAATTTCAATTGAAAGACTTCCTGAAGTGTGAACAATCAATTTGTTATTGAAATCGATGCTTCCAAGTACATCTTCATATGCACCGTCACTAACTGAAATAATATAAATATCAGCATTTTTAGATATTTCTTCAGTTTTGGTAGTGTAATTACAAGCTAAAGATTTTGCAAGCATTGACGCCGATTCTTCTGTCCGGCTATATATCTGAACTATTTCATGCCCTTTTTCAAACAAAGCCTTTGATAGCCTTGTTGCCAGATTCCCGGCACCAATAAATACTATTTTTTGCATTTCAATACTTTTTCTAACAAATATATAATTGAGCTTTAATTTAATTGTTTATTCATTCAATAAAATATTTTTTTATTCGTTTTGTCGTAACTTTGTTATGGGACATAATTAGGGGAGTATAGTTGAATTAAATCTAAAAACAATGAAAAGAAATTCTTTTATTCTGATTTACAGCTTCCTAGTTTTATTCTTACACTCTTGCGAAGCAGATGCTGATTTTCATTCTTCAAGAAATGAAGCTTTGATCGTTGATCACAATTGCTGCAACATTTTTAATGTTCCTGTTGCTGATATTCTAAAAGCTAAACAAAAACTGGTAATAGCTTATGGTCATACTTCACATGGAAGCCAGATAGTTTCAGGCATGTCGGGACTGGATGGTTTTATGGTTAAAAATGGTTATGATGCCGGGACTTTTGATTTTAATTCTGATGGATCAGGGGGTGCGCTTAAATTTTATGATTCTCCGTTTTCAGGAGCTGAAGATCTGGGAAATCCAGACAGGACGTCATGGGCTGATGCTACCCGGAATTATTTGAATAATCATTCGGAAGTGAATGTAATCATGTGGTCGTGGTGCGGACAGGCGGGATGGGCATCAAGAGAAGAAATTCAAACTTACCTTGATTTGATGAATAAGCTGGAAGAAGACTATCCCGATGTTGTATTTGTTTATATGACCGGCCATTTGGATGGTTCAGGCATTGAAGGAGATCTTAACAGGAATAATAATATAATTCGTAAGTTCTGTACAGATAACAAAAAAGTTCTTTTTGACTTTGCAGATATTGAAAGCTATGACCCTGATGGAAAAGTAAACTATATGGAACTTAATTGTACCGACAATTGCGATTATACTGACCTTTCTGGAAACAGCAAAAACTGGGCAACAGACTGGCAGGATTCTCATGTTGAAAATAAAGATTGGTATTACTGTGATGCTGCACATAGTCAGCCACTTAACGGCAACAGAAAAGCAATGGCAGCATGGTGGATGTTTGCATCAATTGCAGGATGGGAAGATGTTGATACAACTCTGAGTTCGAAACTTATTGATAATTCAGAATTTAACTGGTCAGTAATTGGTAATTTATTGAAGTTTGATTTTTGCCAAAAGGAAAATGTTAATTCCATAGAAATATTTGATATTCAAGGAAGAAGACTATTATCAGAAAATATAAATAACAGATATTCCGATTCTTATTTGCTGCCATTGGAAAATATTTCCAATATTGAAAAAAGTAGTATTTTATTATTTAAAATTGAAACAGACCGGGGAATTCATTCCGGTAAGTTTAATGTTATAAATCGTTAAGAATAAGATATGAGAGGAGAATTTTTTATATATAACGACCAGTTTATTCCGGCTGAGAATTTTGATGTTCAGGAACAGGAAGGCATTGTAGTATATGAAGTTTTGCGAGTGATAAACGGGTATCCGCTTTTTTTTGAAGATCATTATAAGAGGCTTATTAATTCTTGTGAACTGATAAAGCAAAATGTAGATATTGAAGTTGGAGAATTATTCAAAAAAATAACCGATCTGGCTTCTAAGAATAAAATTGAAATTGGAAATGTAATGCTGAAGTTTGTCTTTGGCAGGTCAGAGCATAACGAAATTTTATATTTTATTCCTCATTCGTATCCATCTGAAGATGATTATACGAATGGTGTTAAAACCGGACTGCTTTATGCTGAAAGAATAAATCCGGAGGCAAAAGTAGAGCAGGGGATTAAGAAACTTGCAAATCAAAGACTTGAGAAATCTGATTTGTATGAAGTATTTCTTATAGACAACGAAGGTTTTATTACTGAAGGAAGTCGCTCAAATCTTTTCTTTGTAAAGGATGAAAAATTATATACTACTCCTTTAAACAGAGTGCTTAAGGGTATTACATTAATGAAGGTGCTTGGAATTGCTAAGCATTATAAAATAGAAGTAGTATTTGAAAGAATTCGTGTTTCTGATTTGAATAAATTCGATGCAGTTTTTATAACAGGGACTTCACCCAAAATTCTTCCTGTAAATAAGATTGAGAATATTGAGTATAATCCTGATAACAAACTTGTTAAAAAATTGATCAGGTATTATGACAAGATGATTATGCAGGATATTGAAAAATATTCGGATATGTAATTATTTTTGTGCTCTTAAAAATTTATAGTATGGGAAGAAGCCGAAGTAACAGGCCTTTTATTGAAAATGTTGAAATAACTGATATAGGTGCAGAAGGTAAAGCTATTGCAAAGGTTGATGATGTTGTAATTTTTCTTACCAATGTCATTCCCGGCGATATTGTCGATATTCAAATAACAAAAAAAAGGAAAAGATATCGTGAAGCTAAGGTGGTGAACTTTATTAAACATTCACCCGACAAGGCTGAACCTTTTTGTGAACACTTTGGCATTTGCGGGGGTTGCAAATGGCAGAATCTTCCATACGAAAAGCAGCTTTTTTATAAGCAAAAACAGGTGAGCGATCAGCTTAGAAGAATTGGAAAGATTGATATGCCTGAAATGTTGCCAATTAAAGGTGCTGCTCCAATAATCAATTATAGAAACAAGCTAGAATTCACTTTCTGTAATCAAAGGTGGCTTTCGAAAGAAGAAATAGAATCTGGTGAAGAAATTGTAAATAACGGTGCCCTTGGATTTCACATTCCGGGTCTTTTCGATAAGGTACTTGACATTCATAAATGCTGGCTTCAGCCTGAGCCTTCAAATTCAATAAGAAATTTCATCAGGGAATATGCTATTGAAAACGGGCTGGACTTTTTCGATATAAGAAATCAAAAGGGTCTTCTGCGTAATATTATAGTTCGTACTTCTTCAACCGGTCAGGTGATGCTTATTGTTGTTTTCTACAGGGAAGATAAAAAGAAAAGGGAAGGACTGCTAAATGCATTAAGTGAAAAGTTCAGTGAAATAACATCTCTGATGTATGTTATTAACGGAAAGGGTAATGATACGATTTTAGATCAGGATGTTTTGGTTTTCAAGGGAAATGATTTCATTTTCGAAAAGATGGAAGGCTTAAAGTTTAAGATTGGGCCTAAATCATTCTATCAGACCAACTCCTCACAAGCTTATGAGCTTTATAAAGTTGTAAGAGATTTTGCTCAACTTACAGGAAACGAAACAGTTTATGATTTATATACAGGAACAGGAACTATAGCTAACTTTATTGCCAAAGATGCAAAAAAAGTAATAGGGGTTGAATATGTGCCTGAAGCTATTGAAGATGCAAAAATAAACTCTGAAATAAATAACATTAAAAATACTTCATTCTTTGCCGGCGACATGAAAGATGTTCTTTGTCAAGAATTTATAAATCTTAATGGTCGGCCTGATGTAATTATCACTGATCCGCCAAGGGCAGGAATGCATGACGATGTAGTTGAGACAATTATTAATGCTAATGCTAATAGGATAGTTTATGTAAGCTGTAACCCTGCGACGCAGGCAAGAGATCTGGAATTAATGAAGGAACAATATTCAGTTGAAAAAATACAACCGGTTGATATGTTTCCGCATACTCATCATGTTGAGAATGTTGTGTTGCTGGAAAGAAGAGATTAAGAATTATTATTCAATATATTTCCAGATTATCCCGATATTCTTAGAGTGCATTTCCTTAACCTCATTGTTTATGGAAACTACATCACTGTATTGTTCGAATAAAGGAAGAAAAGCTTCAATATTTTTTAAATCTTCAACAGATTTACCTTTTGCTTTGGCTTCCTGAACAAGCTCTACTACTTTTTTGCAGTAATCATTTACAAACTCAATGTTTTTCCTTTTTAAAGGTTTCTTTCCATGAGTAGTAAGGACATATTTAATTTGATTTTTCTGATCGAGTATTGAAGTTAACGCTCTTATCCACATTTTAATTTCATTAACTCTGTTGAGGTAAAAGCTTGGCATTCCTTCTTCTTTGTATGAACCTAAATGAAAAAGATTGCCGGTGCATAAAATTTCCTCTTTTGGCAGGTAAACTGCAATGTCGGCATCTCCGTGGCCTTTACCCATGTAGGTTAGCTTAATTTTCTGATCCCCGGCAAACAAGGTAAGTGTATCTTCAAATGTAAGGTCGGGATATCTTACTTTGTAATTATTGATTAAGTCTGCTTCATAAGATTTGTAAAGGTTAATTGCCTGGTTTATTGAATCAGATAATTCTCCCTCAGTTTTGATGGTGTCAAGAACAAAAGATTTGTAATAAATTTTCTTCCGATAGAATTCAACAGTCTGTCCTAAAAAGAGATCGTCATAATCCTTGATTTCTCCTAAGCTGTTATTATGAGCAACAATCCTGCTTTTATCAAATACACAGTTTCCACCTGAATGGCATGAATGACCATGAGTATTAATTATATACACAAAGGTCGAATCGTTGAATTTCTCTTCAACTGCTTGTTTTATCATTTTAGCATTGGCAGGCGAGTTCTGAGTGTCGACGAGAATAATTCCTTTAGAAGTTTTTATTGCAACAGAATTGATGATGTCATTTGGCCATCCAAGCGTGTGTAATTGTTTTCTTCCGGGAGTTACAGTAATAACATTTCCGGTGATCTCTTTCACAGCTGTATTTCCTGCATCACAAACCAGTGAAATCAAAGCTAACACTATCAATAATATTCCTGTCCGCATCTTTTCTTCTTTATATTGACAAATGTAACTATTTTTTTATGCTGTAAAAATCTGAACCTGACGGATTTTGAAATACTCTTAATTCAAATTCAGGTATTACAGCTAAAATATGGTCAAAAATATCAGATTGAATGTTTTCATATTCAACCCAGCGTTGTTCTTTACAATAAACATTGACTTCGATTGGGAGACCATTTTCAGTAGGTTGCAGATGTCTGACAAGCAAAGTGTCATTTTTTTCAATCATTGGGTTTGTTCGAAGAAATTCTTCAAGATATTTTCTGAAAATAGTAAGGTTAGTTATTCCGGGTTCTTGTAATGATGAAATATTTATCATCTTTCTAATAATTACACTTGATTCAATTCTTGAAAATGATTCTTTATCACAGAATTTAATACTAGTAAGATCTAAGTTAATCCATCTTTTTATCCTTCTGACGCCCGATTCATTCATTCCTTTCCAGTTGACAAAAGACTCGGATACAAGAGAATATGTAGGAATGCTGATTATTGTTTTATCCGAATTCTGAATCTTAACTGAAGTGAGGTTTATTTCTAAAACTGTTCCGGAAGCGTTTTTAGAAGGCATTTCAATAAAATCACCAATTTTCACCAGATTATTCATATTTATCTGTACCCCTGCAACAAAACCCAGTATTGTATCCTTGAAAACCAGCATGAGTACTGCAGCAGCAGCTCCTAATCCTGTAAACAAGGTGATCAGGCTTTTATTGAAAATAATTGAAATGAAGACCAGGAAGCTGATGAAATACACAAGGATTTTTAAAAGTTGTACTGCTCCTTTTATCGATTTTTCTCTTGTTTCTGAGTAATTATATTCATAAATTTCATTGAGAGAGTTTAAAAAAGCAATTATAATAAATGCTATTGCAAACAAGAAATATAAGTTGCTAACCTTTAAAATATATACTTGAAGAATAGGATAATATTGATTGGCATATCCGGAAAAGAAATAAAGAACAGTTGCAGGTATTAAATGAGAAGCTCCCTGAAAGAGTCTGTTTTTTACCATTATATCATCCCAAACAGAAGATGTTTTTTTAGCCAGATGATGAATGACTGATACAAGAATTAATTTTGTTATCAGGTATGATAATAATGCAATAACAATTATAGAAGCACCGACTATTAAGACTGTTAGCTTACCTGAATATTCTTCATTACCTGAAAATGTGAAAAGCCAGTTGTAAATAAAATCTTTAAATATTTGCATTGCTATTTGTTTTTTGATAAAGCTTTTAGAAATTTATACAAAAATGAAATATAATTTATAATTCTCATTTAAAAAACTTTTAAAAATGCTCAGACATTCAATTACCTTAATAATACTTTTAATTTCTATTTGTAGTTACTCTCAATCCACTAATTCTCAAACAGGAATTAGAAAAACAATTCGTTATGACATTGAGTTCACAGGGAACAGATTTAATTATTTCGTAATTCATAAGCAATCAAAACTGTTGAATTTTGAAATGAATGTACGAGCATTGCCTGAAGATGACCTTGGCAATTTTAGGTATAGGATAAGTGATAAGCAATCAGGTATGCTAATATTTCAAAAAGGATTTTCTACTTTATTTGGTGAGTGGATTACTACACCGGAGTCTGCGTTAAAGAATTCTTCTTTTTATTACTCTTTGTTTTTTCCAGTTCAGGAGTCCGACTTTGTGGTAAATATTGATAAACGGTCTAATAAGAATAATTGGGAAATCATATATACTGATTCAGTCAATATAGACAATAATAAGTTTATTTGTGAGAAGCCCGACTTATATGATGTTGATACTGTTTTGTTTTCGGGTAATTGTAAAGAAAAAATTCAAATACTTGTTCTTTCAGAAGGTTACAGGAAAGAAGAAATGAAAAAGTTTTCTGTTGATTTGAGAAGAATGAATGATTCTCTTTTTTCATGCCGACCTTTTAAGGAAATGAAAGGACATTTTAATGTAGTTGGATTAAAGGTTCCTTCGCTGGAAAGTGGAAGTGATATTCCGCAGAAGGGAATATATAAAAACACTGCCTTTAATTCAGGGTACAATACTTTTAATACTGAAAGATATCTGACCACCTTTGATTCAAAATCTGTTTATGATGCAATTGATGGAATTAATTGGGATTTCATCATAATACTTGTTAATACTGATCTTTATGGAGGAGGTGGCTTTTATAATCATTACAGTATTTGTTCAGCAGGAGACCCCCGTTCGGCTTTTGTTTTTATACACGAATTCGGGCACTCATTTGCTGGTCTTGCTGATGAATATTATAATTCTGAAGTTGCTTATGATGAATTTTATAATAGCGAAACAGAACCCTGGGAACTTAATATTACAACGTTGAATAATTTCAAATCCAAATGGGAGAGTATGATAAGTAACTCTACACCGGTGCCAACACCTCGCGATCCATTATATAAAAATAAAATTGGTGTTTTTGAAGGCGGGGGATACGTGAGTAAAGGAGTTTTCAGTCCTTATCAGACATGCTGGATGAAAGAAAGTGCAGCAAGGGAATTTTGCCCTGTTTGCAAGGAGATAATTAAACAGACTATTCTTAAGTATAAATAGGTTTCAATTACTATTTATTAAACATCCTTAATTTAATGGCAGTAAGAACTTTTTTGGTGTAAAGTGGAAAATCTCCGTTTAATATCCAACCGTAATATCCGGGTTGTTCTTTTAAAACCTTTTCAACAGACATTCCTTTGTTCTTGCCAAAATTAAAAATCTCTACGCCATTTTCATCATATACAATTCTTCCAAGGAAGTCAACATTACGGTCATAAGATGAAAACTCAGACAGCTTATCGACATCATTAATAATAGGAATAGATTTTCTGCCATTTATATCCTCATATTCAGTTGTTTGATATCTGTCAAGCTGGGCTTTTAATACTTCATAAGTAGCCTTGGTATCAGCCATTGCACTATGGGCATCTTCCAGAACCTTTTCGCAATACAATAAATAAGCAGCTGAAAGAGTTCTTTTCTCCATTTTATGGAAAATGGCCTGAACATCAATGAATTTTCTCTTTTTAAAATCAATATCTACACCAGCCCTTAAAAATTCTTCGGCTAAGAGAGGTATGTCAAATCTGTTGGAATTAAATCCTGCAAGATCACAACCTTCCATAAAATGGGCTAGTGTCTTTGCAACTTCTTTAAAAGTGGGACAATCCTTTACGTCATCGTCGTAAATACCATGAATCCTTGATGCTCCTTCAGGTATTGGCATCTCAGGGTTAATCCTGAGCAACTTTTCTTCTTCCTTTCCATCTAATTGAATTTTCAGTAAGGCAATTTCAATTATTCTGTCTGAAGCTATATTAATACCAGTAGTTTCAAGATCAAGGAAAATCAATGGATTACGTAAATTTAATTTCATATCAAATATATTTTTATAAAAAAAGCGCTGTTTAATAGCAGCGCTTTCAGATTATTTTAGTTTCGCTTAAGAATTAATCATCATTGGCATTAACAACATCAATATATCTTCTTCATCTGATTCTTTTTCCGCAGGTAAAAGAATTCCTGCACGTGAAGGATCAGATAATTCAAGTCTGATTTCTCCTGAAGGTAAGTTAGAAAGTATTTCAAGTAAAAATGATGATTTGAACCCTATTTCCATTTCATCTCCTTCATAATTACAATTCAATCTTTCAACAGCAGATATTGAATAATCAAGGTCTTGAGCAGATACTACAAGTTGATTTCCTGTGATTTTTAACCTTACCAAATTGCTTGCCTGGTTTGAAAATACAGAAACCCTTCTGAGAGTGTTGTACAATTCAAGGCGGTCAATCTGCATTTTATTTGGGTTATTGGTTGGTATTACAGAATTGTAGCTTGGATATTTACCTTCAACTAATCTGCATATTACTTTATATTTTGATAAACCAAAGAAGGCATTCTTTTCATCAAATTCAAGTTTGACAGCAAAATCTTCTTTTGGAAGTAAATTCTTTAATAAAGCAGCCGGTTTCTTAGGAAGAATGAAAGAAGAATCAATTTCAGCCTTTACATCATTGCGTTTATATCTTACAAGCTTGTGTGCATCTGATGCTACAAATGTTGCCTCTTCAGGTGAAATTTCAAATAATATACCATTCATAACAGGTCTTAATTCATCATCTGCTGTTGCAAATAATGTTTTTGAAATTCCTGATAACAATGCTTCAGGATTCATTGAAACTCCTGTTGCATTAGCTGCATGTATTTGAGGCACTTCAGGATACTCTTCACCACTTTGTCCGGCAACACTGAATTTTCCGTTTTCAGAGAAAATGTCTACAGTATATTTCTCATTGCTAATCTGGAAAGTAAGTGGTTGTTCAGGAAATTCCTTTAATGTGTCTATCAGTAACTTGGCAGTTATGGCAACTTCACCGATACCTTCAGCATTCTCAAGATCTATCCAGGTTATCATTGTAGTCTCAAGATCTGATGCTGTTATTGTTAATTTATTGTCCTCAAGATTAAACAAAAAATTGTCGAGGATAGGTAATGTGCTTTTTGAACTTATAACCCTGCTGATTGCAGTAAGGTGATTCAATAATTCTGTACTGGATACTACAAATTTCATTATATCAGTTTTTTAGCAATATTTTTATACATTAAAATTTAAATCAAATATACATGAAATACTCGTTATTATATTGTTGAAAAGTAATAAATGTCAATATTTTTACCAAATTTTACTAACACCTTTTACCTTTTTGTTGAATATTTTCTTTTTCGAAGTATGTTGTACACAATTCCTGATAGGATAATAATAATTATAGGGATGAGGACATTTAATATCTGCCATTTTATTTTTTCTTCCCTGATCTTTACTTTGTCTAATATTCTGAGTTTTAATGTTCTTGATCTCAATTCCATTATTCCAAAATCATCTGCCAGATAATCAATGCAGTTGATAATGAAATCCCTGTTGCCAAACGTTTGTCCGGAAAACTGATCATATCCCAATGGTAATATCTGATTTCTGCCATTTCTTATCCTTACTTTATTTTTAATAATTCCACCGTCAGATATTACTATCATCTTTGAATTTTCACATGTTTTAATTAAATCTGATTCATCAAACCCAAGTTGTTTTGTCATCCTGTTTTGAAAAACAGATTCCAGCCGACCTTCAATTATTACTCCGATCGGTATGTTAGGTTTATTAAAATACCTTTTATCAGGAGGGGTAGTAGCACTTTGTAAGCTTACTTCTACAGGAGTAGTAACACTTCTTCCATAAGGTGATGTTGAAAGTATAACCTTGCTTTTTCTATCTCCGTCTTCACCAACAATATCAAGTGATCCGGGAAATTCAAGAGATATATTGTTTATGTTTCTGCTCACAGGATTTCCCTGATCAGGTACTGCTACAGGAGAAAAATAAAATGGTGCAGGCATAAACTTGGTTGGCTGTCCGGGAGGTGCAGTGTTAACAGGATATTGCATGCAAAAGGCATCCTGAACCAAATCAGCATTCAACCTTACTCCATACCTGAAAAGCTGATCCCTTAGATTTAAATCTCTTTCAAAAGCTATTGTAGAATAACCTTTTGAAAGAGAATCAATAGAAGCAAAAACCGGATCTATACACCATAGCGTTTTGCCACCTGACATTATATACTGATCTATTGCAAGCTTATCACTTTCAGAAAACTTCTCCTGAGGATCAGCTATTACAAGTACATCAATATCTTCTTTACTGAACAGATCATCTGAAAATATTTCTTCTACTTCGTAGTTGCTTTTTAAGTAATACCTTATATCTCCGGTTTCATTTTCATCTGCTTCACCATGACCTTTTAAAAAGGCAATTTTCTTTTTATCTTTCTGCTTCAAATATTTTAAAGCCCGTAGAAATTCAAATTCCAGTAATTCTGTAGATTGCCCTAAGTTTTCTTCTCCCGATAAATTAGGGTTGTTTCTTAACAGATTTAATGTGATAGCCTTATTGCCTGACTGAATTATTGCTCCGGGAAAAATTTGCTTTGTTGATAAACCTTCAGTTGTCTTGTGTTCAAGATTAATAGGTTGAATACCTGACTCTATGAGGTTGTTAATAATCTCATCCCTTTCCTTTTCATTACCGGTTTCATAAATATCAAATTCATGATAGAAAATACGGCTGGGAGAATATGAATTAAAGTCTTCAATTTTTTCAATAATTGATTTTCTGAAATCATTCATTCCTGCAGGCAAGTTGCCTGTAAGGTATATTTCAATATTAATCGGTTGTTTAAAATCCTTAATTGTTTTTTTGGAAATTTCAGATAATGAATATCTTTTTTCTGAAGTCAGGTCTATCCTGAATATTCTGTAACTTATTAGTAATGACGAGATAATAGTTGCTGTTATTATAATAGCCAGTGGTTTATATAAAATATGTTTTTTAATTCTCTGGCGTGAAAGAATAACATGTGACAGAAAAAGAAAAATTACTGATAAAAGTATAAAGTAAAATATGTCCCTCGAATCAATAACTCCTCTGCTTAAAGAGATATAATGATCGTTAATTCCTATGCTAATTAAAATATTTTTTATGCCTGAAGGTAAACTTAACTCAGCTGCATATTCAAATCCCAGATAGCACAAATATGATAATACAACAGCTGTTAAAAATGAAACTACCTGATTTGATGTCATGGCAGATGAAAATAAACCAATTGCGATATAAGCAGAAGCAAGAAATAATAATCCGATATAAGATCCCCATGTTGCACCTGTATCTATATTGCCCTGAGGATTCCCCAATTTGTATATTGAAAAGAAATAAATAAGAGTAGGGAGGAGTGAAATTATTACAAGAATGAAAGAAGCCAGATATTTGGCCATTATTATGCCATTTAGCGAAACCGGCCTGGTGAATAGTATTTCTATCGTCCCTGTCTTTTTTTCTTCAGCAAACATCCGCATAGTTATTGCGGGAATCAGAAACAGATACAACCAGGGTGCTATTTCAAAGAATGTTTTTAATGATGATCTTTGTCCGTCTATCAAATTAGAATCTCCGGGTATTATCCATAAAAATAGACCGGTAGCAAGTAAGAAAATTACTATTACAAGATAACCGGTCAGCGATGCTAAAAACGAATTCAATTCTTTTTTTAAAAGGGTAATCATGATAACTGCTTTTTTAATGAACCGACAATCTGTATTGCTGCATTTTTAGCAGCTCCCCTGGATGTCAATTTTTCCGATATTTTTGTATAGTTTTCCAGCATCAATTTCCTTTCGTTATTATCAGATATGATTCTGTTTAATTCCAAACTTATGTTTTCAATAGTCAACTGACTTTGGAACAATTCTTTTACAACTTCCTCTTCTGCTACAAGGTTAACAAGTGAAAAGTATTTAGTCTTTAATATTTGGTTTCTGAATATCTCCAGAAACCACCCCATACCCATCTTGTAACCTACAACCTGCGGAGTACTCAATAATGCTGTTTCAAGTGTAGCTGTTCCTGAAGCAACAACTGCTGCACGACTGTTTCTTATTAAATCATAGGTTTGATTGAATATTACTTTCAAATTTGTTTTCATTACCGATTTATAAAATTCAGGGCTATTTCCCGGTGCTCCGGCAATGACAAATTGATATTCAGTAAATTGTTCAGGTAAATCTTCAAGTATTGGAAGTATTGATGTTATTTCGTTTTTGCGACTTCCTGAAAGTAACGCAATAATTGGCTTTTTTTCAAGATCATTATCAGAACAGAACTTATCAAAATTTACTTCTTTCTCAAGTTCCTTTCTTATTAAGTCTGAAACAGGGTTGCCTACATAATTGACTTTATATCGATATTTTTCATAAAAGGAAGTTTCAAAAGGGAAAATAGTATACATCTCATCAATGTATGCCTTTATTTTTTTCACCCTTCCTGTATTCCATGCCCATATTTTTGGAGAGATATAATAAACTGTTTTTATCCCTTGTTTCTTTGCAAATTCAGCCATTTTAAGATTGAATCCCGGATAATCAATCAGTATAAGCACATCAGGTTTAAATACTTTAATCCTTTCTTTGCATTCTCTGAAATTCATTTGTATTTGCCTGATATTTAAAAGCACAGGTATGATACCCATATAAGCCATTTCTCTATAGTGCTTTATAAGGGTACCACCTTGTTCTGCCATCTGATCTCCACCACAGTACATGAATTCCGATTCACAGTCTTCTATACTGATTTCTTTCATCAGACTGGCACCGTGTATATCTCCGGATGGTTCTCCTGCTATCAGAAAATACTTCATAATTATTAACCGAAAATTCTGTATCCTAAAACTGCAAACCCGAATAAGAAGCAGGACATTACAATTCCTCTTGCACCTTTCATATATTTAAACTGAAGGAATAAATAAAATAAAGGCAAATCAGATAATACACACAAACTCATGATTTTAAATAAGAGTCCGTATGTATGCAGATTTAAAATATATGTAGTAAATGGTATATCTCTGAATTTAATAAAATAATAACACCAAAATATTAGTAATGGAAATAGAAGGCCAAATAATAAACCCCAGATTATCTTGTCTAAAAAAGGTTGCTTTTTCTTCATATTTTCCAGTTTTTCAAATTTTCAATAAACTGATGGTCAGTCATGTCTGTTTTTATTGGCACTATTGATACCATATCTTCAGTAAGCACATGATTGTCTGTATCATATGATCCGTTGTCCATGCTTTTGAAATAACCTGTTATCCAATAGTAAGATCTGTTATGAGGATCTTTTCTTTCTTCAAACTCATTTACCCATTTTCCTGTTCCTTGTCGGCAAATTGAAATGCCGTTTGGAATTCCTTTTGGAATATTAACATTCAGACATGTTCCCCTGGGTAAACCATTTTCTAATGTGCTGCTTATTATTCTTCTAACATATTCTTTTGCTTGTGAAAAATCAGCATCAGGCATGTAATCACATAGCGAAAAGCCTATTGATGGAATTTCATGAATGCATCCTTCAATTACAGCTCCCATAGTTCCGGAATAATGAATACTTATAGAAGAATTGGAACCATGGTTAATTCCTGAAAGAATAAGATCAGGCTCTTTGTCCAACAACTTGTCAAATGCTATTTTTATACAATCGACAGGTGTTCCGGTACAACTGTATGATTGAAATTCAGGTTTGTTCTCATGAATTGTTAACCTGACCGGTGTTTCTACAGTAAGAGCCATGGACATAGCTGAACGAGGCCCATTAGGAGCAACAACTATAACATCTCCAAATTCTTTGCCAATTTCTATAAGTTCAAGAATACCTTTTGCATTGATGCCGTCATCATTGCTGATTAAAATCTTTTTTCTTCCCATTCTTTATTTAAGCCTGTTTTCAACAAATACTCTGGCTTTATTATAAGCCTCGTATATTTCGTCATCTAAAGGTAAGGTTTCGAATATCCTTTTCAGACATTTGTTTTTATTAATAATCGAAAAACTTTCACTGAAGTTAAGGTCATAAACTAAAGACATCTGCAACATCTTAAAATCAGCAACTGTCCTTAAATCTTTTTTGTCAGGCATTTTTCCTGATAACATACTAAACAATACAGGTCTTGATACTTCATCCGATTCTTTAAGATTATAACTGAAAGCCGGGTTTTTTATTTTTGCTTCTTCTGAAAATTCTTTTGATGCTATATCCAGAATATCAATCTTGTCTGCATCCCGTAATATTTTAGATATAAATACGACAGCAGGATTCTCTGTTTCTGATATTGAATATTTATTGTGATAATAAATAGCCTTTTTTATCATGTTTCTTGAAAACTTAGAAAGGGAATCAAGCCAGCCATTTTCTTCAATAAGCTTTAAAGCAATTTCAGCATGATCTTTTGATTCTGAATCCAGAAAACTCTTATAAATCCTATATTGTTCAAACCTCCCGACATCATGCAATAAAGCTGACATTTCAGCTATCAGGACTGTATCTTCGTCACATTTTAAAATTCTGGTAAGTACTTCAGTATATCCTATTACCTTGTTAGTGTGTTCTCTTTTTAAATTATAGTTGTGATTATCAACTTCATCATAACTTTGAAACGAATGGATATAATCCATTACCTGATTGCAAACAGAGCTGTAGTCTTCAATCAATATGCTAGTGACAGCACTTTTAATATTTTCTACAATATGGGTCATTTTTAATTAGTTTTTTAGTTTTTCTCTTTATTACAAAATTATCAAAATAATTCAATCATAAGATTGAATTCATTTATAATTGCCGAACCTTAAGATTCATTTTAAAATCTAATGCCTGAAGGAATTTCAATTTCGGGAGCCCTTTCGAAATCAAGCATTGCATTTATCAACTTTAATTTAGAATACTTCAGTATATCTTTATCAGATATTCTTTCTTCTTTGATAAATCCCTTATCCAAAAGATATTGTCTTTGAGTACCTTTTAATAAAGGGGTATCAGGCGTTGACCATCCTGAACCGTTGTAAAAAATAATATTACTAGAAAAGGAGTCTGTTACAAATCCTTTTTTTATGATTATGATATCATCACATTTGCCTCTTTGATTATAAAGATAGTTCAGCTCTTCTCTGTTAGTCGTTTTGAAAGAGTAATCGACAGTATCACTGTATACAACCTTGCAACTTTTAATTTCCCGAGGAATATATATAGCAAATTCCGTTTTTATTTTTCCATCTTCATATGTTACTCTGCATTTGTATCTGTCATCTGTAATTTCAGGTGGTAAAATGATATATTCAGATAAATCCATTTTAATGTCTTTATCGAGGAAGTTCTTCAAAGCTTCATTAAACCTTTTATTATGATACTCAATTCTCTTAATCTCTTTTTTTTCAACCAGCAAAGATTCAATTAAATGGCACATAAATTTTATTTATTAATTCTGTATACTCTTCTTGCGCATTACTCATTGACGTTATTCCTCCTCCGCTTTTATATATAAGCTTTCCATCTTGATTTTCAATATATCTGATATTCACACAGCTGTCAATTTCCCTGCCATTAAAAAAGCCGGCGATTCCGGTATAAAACCCTCTTTTATAGTTTTCAGCCTTATTTATTATTTCAATAGTTTTGTTTTTTGGAGCACCTGTAATTGATCCTGCAGGCAGCATTTTGAAAATCAAATCAGCGGGTTTGTTTTTATATTCTTCAGATAAATCACCACTAATAACAGAGCTTGCTTGTAAAATACTTTTATTGTTTGTTTCAATTTTATCAATATACCTGAATTTTTCCACTTTTACGTTATTAGCAACTATACTCAAATCATTTCTTAACAAATCAACTATGGTTGCATGTTCTGCTTTTTCTTTCTCATTATTTAATAATTCATTTTTTGCGTCTGATATTGAAGCATCAATAGTCCCTTTCATTGGGTAAGTAAAAATTCTTCCATTATTGGTTTTAATAAATATTTCAGGGGAAAAGAAAACAAACTGGTCTTTGTAGAGCAATTTATACTTTGCTTTTGCCTTATGGAATATCTCATTCAGTGAAAGGTCTGTCTCTATTCTTGTAGGAAAGGTAAGGTTTACTAGATATGAGTTTCCGGTTTTAAGCTGAGTCTGGATATAATCGAATGATTTTAAATATTCAGAATATTTAATCGGATATATTTCAAATTTAAATTCATTATTTGCGTTAGTGCAAGACTGATAGTTTTTTATACCATTAAAATCAAATAAAATTTTTTTTGAAAAAGCTTCATCAGGATTTAAAACCATACAGGTATTCATTTCATAATCAATTATGAAGAGAAATTGTTTTCCTTCAGAAGCAAGTTTATTTATTTCATAAATGGACTCTGCTTTATTCATGCAGGCAAAAATACTATTAAAGCGTTAGGTTATTAACGAAGTTTTTTAAATTTGTGCCAACTGTTTAGGTCCTATAGTTCAATGGATAGAATTTCAGATTCCGGTTCTGAAGATGTGGGTTCGAATCCCGCTAGGATCACAACTTTTGCTTTATATTGCTTGAAATCAACTTGTTAATACTTCAATATTTCAACAGGTCTCGATTTAGACCCTTTTGTATCTTTTATACAATCACTCAATTTTTTTTAAAATTATATTTTTATTTATTAACGTGCAAGGATATACGTAACCTTATCTCAATACCCCCTCCCCAAGTTATTTTTAAAAACTATCCCCCCCCTTCACTAATTTATATTATAACTAAAATTAAATTTTTCTACAAGCCTTTATTGGTGTGTTCACTGGCTATGATACCCACACTCCCCCCGGCACCTTTTCTTATTGATAGCTTCCTCCGGCATTGAATTGGAGGGAATTATTCAAATTTAAAACATAAAATTATGGTTACAATTATTGATCTTTCCAAAAGAACAAGTCAAGAG